>JAUVKK010000027.1 GCA_030596305.1 Helicobacteraceae bacterium
CGAATCCGTTTTGATGTTGAACAGAGTCTTTATCTGATGGGAGTAGAAGAGACAAAACTAGAGGGACTTTTCAGTCACAAGCTTTTTGAAAAATATAAAAGTGTCAATACACCGTACTTTAACCATATGATCGCCTGTGCAGGTACAGAGCACTGTCCATTTGGTGTTATCCCCAATAAACCGGATGCCATTGACATGGCAAATTACCTGAGTGAACATGTGCCCTTGGACGATGCACGTATCCGTATGTACTGGTCAGCCTGTGTAAAAGGGTGTGGTATCCACGGTGTGGCTGATGTCGGTTTCGAAGGGTGTAAGGCTAAGGTTGATGGTAAAAGTGAATATGGTGTCCATATCTCTATCGGCGGTAAGCTGACCGGTGAAGGCGAAGAGGGGCATGCTGTTTTAAAAACTATTCCAGTACGTTTCGCACCACAACTTGTCGCACCATTAATGCGTGAGTACAGACGTCTTAAAAAAGCAGGTGAGACATTTGAGCAGTTCAATGACCGTGTGTTAAGCAACTACACCCTGGCAGCAGTCGGTTTTATGATGCGTCTGAAAGCCTATCTAGATGTCAAAAAAATAGAGATAGACTTCGGTTTTAGACGTGATGTGAAAACCGGTAAGTTTGAACAGTTTGAACTCTTCGATTTTGGACGTAAGCTCTATTATAAGCTGATGGAAAAAGAGGCGTACCAATCGTACGATATGTTTAAACCGACTCTGAAAGAGAAGCTCAAAGAGCCGATCAAAACAGAACCTGCGATGGATGAAAACCTTTCGGCTTTGATCTATAAAATGATCCATCCTGATGAATCACAGCGTGCAGAGGTCTTTTCTGAACTTAATGAATTTATAACTATTTACTAAGGGCATCGCAAAAATTTGCTCCCTTGCATACGGTGGTCCTCCTTTTAATTTTCGTATGTGACCAATTCTCATACTATATTAATAGCCGGTTCAAAGCACATTCAAAGCAACACTTAAGTATAATCCAAAAATTTTAAAATATAGGCATCTCTTAAGACGTTAATCTGTCTGAAAGAGGTGCCTTAGAGAGGTATCGAATGAGCTCTAAACGTGTTTTAGTCAAGTTCTCTGGTGAAGCTTTAGCAGGCGAGAATGGTCATGGTATTGATACTCAGATCTTAAAATATATTGCAAACGAGATCAAAACGCTTGTAGATAACGGTATCGAAGTCGGTATCGTTATCGGCGGCGGTAACATTATTCGTGGTGTGACAGCAGCGCAAGACGGTATTATCCGTCGTACTGCCGGTGACTACATGGGTATGCTTGCGACCGTTATCAATGCCGTTGCGATGCAAGAGGCATGTGAACATGCCGGTATGAAGGTACGTGTTCAGACCGCTATCAAGATGGAGCAGATCGCTGAGCCGTATATTCAGCGTCGCGCCGTTCGTCACCTTGAAAAAAACCGTGTTGTGATCTTTGCAGCGGGTACCGGTAACCCATTCTTTACAACAGATACTGCAGCAACACTTCGTGCGGTAGAGATCGGTGCGGAGATCATTATCAAAGCAACCAAGGTTGACGGTGTTTATGACAAAGATCCAAACAAGTTTGATGACGCTATCAAACTTGATACGATCTCATATGATCAAGCGATGTCAACACACATCAATGTAATGGACGATACCTCTATTGCATTGGCAAAAGATAATGCATTACCGATTGTCGTTTGTGACATGTTTAAAGAAAATAATCTATTAGAGATCATCAATGGTGATCTTACTAATTGTTCAATTGTAAAATAAGGAAGAAAAATGAGAACAGAAGAACTAACAGCAAAAGCACTACAAACAGCTAACATCGACCCATACCAACTTGCGATCGCAGTTGCAAAACGTTCAGAAGACCTGTTAAACGGTGCAAAAAGCAAACTTAATGTCGACCTTAAGACAATGAAAGCAGCAGATCTTGCTCTTATGGAGATCGCAGAAGGCGTTGTTAGCATCAAAGGTTTTGTTGACAACGAAAAATAGACAGTGAGGCAGATGCCTCCTCTTTTTATCCTCTCTCTATACACCTATCTTTCAGATTATATATCATATTTTTATCTTACAACAGCGATTAAACTAGCCTTGCTATAATTCTTTTGAATAATTATAAGAGACGGCAGAATAGTTATCTGTCCCGTCTTTTATTATAAGGATCAGAATGGATCAGATCGATATTGACGCTATTCAAGGTACTTCCAGTGTTGAAGGTGCCATAGGACTTTTACAAGAGTCTATTACATTAAATGAGAAGATACGGGACGCGCTCTCATTTGCCACTGAGGCACACATAGGGCAGTTTCGAAAGAGCGGTGAACCTTATATCATCCACCCTATCCTTGTCGCTTCTATTGTTGCAAAGATAACAGAGGATGAGTCGATGGTCATGGCGGCGCTACTGCATGATGTCGTCGAAGATACTCCCGTAACGATCGAAGAGGTAAAAACACGTTACGGCGATGATGTTGCCCATCTTGTCGGTGGTTTGACCAAGATCGATTCACTGCGTGATGAAAACCTGGTGTCGTCCGCTTCTGATGAGAAATTGATCGTCTCGGCACTCTCGTTTAGAAAGATGCTTTTAGCCTCCATCGAAGATGTCCGTGTCCTGGTTGTCAAACTCTGCGACCGTCTCCACAACATGTTGACCTTAGAAGCTCTTCCACCGCATAAACAAGAGCGTATAGCTGAAGAGACCCTGGTTGTTTACGCACCTGTAGCACACCGCTTAGGTATCTCTTTTGTTAAAAACCTCTTGGAAGACCTTAGTTTCAAATATGTTTTCCCACATGAAGAGCAGGCTATTGAAAAGTATTTAAGTGAGAACTATCATGCGATTGAACTGAAACTTAATGCCTTTCAGCAAGAGGTGACCAAACTCATCTTGCAAAATGGGTTTATGCAGAAAGATTTTCAGATAAAAAGCAGGGTAAAACACCACTACTCAATCTATCTTAAACTGCAGCGAAAGGGGATCGGGATCGATGAGATACTAGACCTTTTAGCGGTCCGTATTATGGTAAAAAACCCGGTCGACTGTTATAAAATACTGGGTCTGGTACATCTCCATTTTCAGCCGCTCTCTTCGCGTTTTAAAGATTACATCGCTATTGCAAAAGAGAATGGGTACCAGACTATCCATACCACTATTTTTCATCACAGCTCTATTTTGGAAGTACAGGTAAGAACCTTTGAGATGAACCGTACAGCAGAACTCGGGGTCGCGGCACACTGGAAATACAAAAGTGGCGGTAACAGCATCAACCTTGATTGGCTGAACAACCTTCAATATCAGGATGAGTCAGCTGAAGACTTTTATGAGATGATAAAAAATGATCTTTACTCCGAAGATATTACTGTCTTCTCACCAAAGGGAAAACCGTTTACACTGCCTCGGGGCGCGGTCGCTCTTGACTTTGCCTACGCTATTCACTCTGAGATCGGAGACAGTGCTGAATACTGTCTTATCAACAAAGAGCGCGGTTCTCTGCTGAGTGAACTGCAAAATGGTGACATTGTCAATATTCAGACGGCAGAGGAGAAGATCACACGCTGTTCATGGCTGGATGCGGTCAAGACAACTCGTGCAAAAAGTAATATTCGTGCAAACTGTAATCAGCGTATACGTGCTATTGACAGTAAAAGCGGGTTGCTGATCGTCGTCGGTATACTTGACTTGAAAGTCTCACGCCTAAAAGAGTGGTGCCATGATAACGGCAGTATCGACAACCGTGCACGTATTGCAAGAGATATAGACTACCTTAAAGAGATCATCAACAGCTATCTTCATGATATTCAGGCCAGAGGACGTTTTACCCGTTTTCTCACCTCGCATCGTTTTAAACTAAAAGAGTACCATTTTGGTTCACTTGAGATCTTCTCCAACCAGACGATCTCTGATGTCGTTTTTGACTACTGCTGTCACCCAAAAACAGGTGATGAGATCGTTGCTTTTAAACAGGACTCCAAGGCACATGTTCATCATAAAATGTGTAAACATGCTGCTAAGATGATGGAAGATGAAAATCAGATGCTGTTTGTACGCTGGCGAAAAGAGCGTATCTTCAACTACCATATGATCGTCAGTATGCATAATGCCAAAGGTGCACTGGCCGGTTTCTTGACCTATCTCGCGAAATTGAACATAGAGATCAACAGTATTGAACTGGGAAAAGAGAAAGAGGAACACATTCGTTATTGTGAGCTTGAATTTCAGTCTCCGGAAGGCGATCTTAACCGTCTGCGCGCTAAAATAGAACAAAAAATTAAAGTCATACAATTTTTCCGCACAGATGATGCGTATCGAAGTAATTAGAGAAAGAAGAGATAAAAGAGATGATTCAAGAAGCACTGCAAGAGATCCAAAGAGGTACGGCTGAGATTATTGACAATGAACGTATAGAGAAGCTTCTTAAAGCCTATTTTGAAGAGGGCAAGAGCTATACAGTCAAAGCAGGTTTTGACCCTACTGCACCAGACCTTCACCTGGGTCACACAGTTCTCTTGCACAAATTGGCGACCTTTCAAAAATATGGTGCACGTATTCAATTTCTTATCGGTGACTTTACAGCACAGATCGGTGATCCGACCGGTAAAAGTGAGACACGTAAAAAACTTCTTCCTGCGGATATTGCTAAAAATGCAGAGTCATATAAAGAGCAGGTCTTTAAGATATTAGATCCTGAAAAGACAGAGGTTGTTTTCAATTCAGAATGGATCAATCCACTGGGTGCGAGCGGTATGTTAGAACTCACAACGACCTTCAATGTTGCTCGTATGTTGGAACGCGATGATTTTGAAAAACGTTACAAAGGCGGTGTCTCTATCTCGATCAGTGAATTTATCTATCCGCTGCTTCAAGGGTATGACAGTGTTCATCTTAAGAGCGATATTGAGATCGGCGGTACAGACCAGAAGTTTAATCTTTTGATGGGACGCCATCTGCAACGTGCTTACGAAATAGGCAGAGAGCAGGCTGTCTTGATGATGCCGATCCTAGAGGGTCTTGACGGTGTTCAAAAGATGAGTAAAAGTCTAGGTAACTACATCGGGGTAGAAGATGCACCAAACGATATGTTTGGAAAGGTGCTCAGCATCTCCGATGAGTTGATGTGGCGTTACTATGAGCTGTTAAGTGCTAAAAGCCTTAAAGAGATCGAAGCGATCAAAGCAGGTGTAGCTGATGGTTCACTGCACCCTAAAAAAGTTAAAGAGTCTCTTGCTCAAGAGATCACGGCACGTTTTCATTCGCAAGAGGCGGCAGAAGGTGCAAAAGCTGAGTTTGACAAGGTCCATGCAAAGAGCCAGATCCCAACAGAGATGGATGAGTTTGAGCTTGATGGACCGATCTGGATCGCAAAAGCCTTACAAGAGTGTAAGATTGAACCGTCAACTTCGCAAGCACGACGTGACATTAAGCAAGGTGCTGTTAAAATTGACCAAGTAAAAGTATCGGATGAACAGTTACAACTGGAAAGTGGCGAATACGTGCTGCAAGTCGGTAAACGTAAATTTGCTCGAGTAAAGGTAAAATAATGGCATTGGCACCATTGAAAATTGGAAAATATACTATTGAGAAGCCTATCGTTCAAGGCGGTATGGGTGTTGGTATCAGCTGGGATCAACTGGCTGGATCTGTTTCAAAAGAGGGTGGTTTAGGTATCGTCTCTTGTGTTGGAACAGGGTACTACAACAATAAAGAGTTTTCTAAAAAACTTGTCTCAGACCGTCCTTTGAGTGAAACAAACTTCTACTCTAGAGATGGCTTGAAAGCGATCTATGACAATGCACGCAAGCTATGTGGTGATAAGCCGCTAGGTGTAAATATCCTTTACGCTATTAATGACTATGGCCGTGTTGTTCGTGACGCGTGTGAGATCGGTTTTGACATCATCATTACGGGTGCAGGTCTTCCAACTAATATGCCAGAGTTTACAGAGGGCTACCCAGATGTTGCACTTGTGCCGATCGTCTCATCTCCTAAAGCGCTAAAGATCATCGCTAAACGTTGGAAAAAACGTTATGACCGTCTTCCTGACGCTGTCATCTTAGAGGGGCCAAAAAGTGGTGGGCACCAGGGATTCACTTATGAGCAGTGTGCTCTTGAAGAGAACCAGTTGGAAAACCTGGTAGAACCAGTTGTTGCTGAAGCTGCTAACTGGGGAGGTATGCCAGTCATAGCTGCCGGCGGTGTTTGGGACAAAAATGATATCGACCAGATGATGGCACTTGGTGCTTCTGGTGTTCAGATGGGTACACGTTTTATCGGTACACATGAGTGTGATGCTCACGCTAACTTTAAAGAGGTTCTTCTTGCAGCAAAAGAAGAGGATATCCAACTGATGGGTTCACCGGTCGGTTACCCTGCACGTGGTGTTCGTACAAACCTTACTGGTCTTGTTGAGACACGTACCGGTCCGGATATTAAGTGTATCTCTAACTGTGTTGCACCATGTAACCGTGGTGTTGAAGCAAAAGAGGTCGGTTTCTGTATTGCTGACCGTTTGAGTGATGCTTATGAAGGTAATAAAGAGTTCGGTCTTTTCTTCTCAGGAACAAATGGTTATCGCCTAAACGAACTTATCTCTGTTAAAGAGCTAATGGACAAACTGACAGAAGGTGAATAACGCATAATGCTGCGTCCTTTTCTACTTCTTCTTCTATTAACGACACTGCTCTTCAGTGCCTCGGTCAAACAAGACCTTGACGGCGCTAAAAAAAATCTCTACTCTACTTCCAAAGAGAAGCAATTCAAAGCATACGACACCTATAAACGACACTATATCAGGGCTCTGATCAATGGCGATGTCAAGACACAAAAACGCTGTTTGGACGGGATCTGTATTGCCGGTAAAAAACTGCGCATCGATGTCAGTGACTATCAGAATAAACGCTCTAAACTAGAGTCAGGAAGTTCATCAAAACAGAAGGCTTCTGTTACTAAAACAGAAAAGATCAAACAGGTTAAAGTAAAAAAAGAGAAAAAAGTCAAGATCCGTTCACAGCATGCACTCAGAGGCTTCACTTGGGAAGGAAATGCCCTGGTTCTGGACTTTGACTTTACCCTCAAAGCAAAAGATGTCAATTACTTTAAACTGCGCCCTGAAGGTAAAAAAGGGTATCGCTACATCTTTGATGTTAATGCTATTGTCTATAAAAAACCGGTTATCAGACACAAAGAGATCAAGCGTATCACGGTCTCGCAGTATAGACGTGACACCATCCGTATTGTCATAGAAAGCAGTAAAGAGCTGACGCCGCGCTTTAGACGTGACGGTGGCTCATTGGTCATCACACTGGGTGTCTCCAAAGTCAATGCACCAAAGGCCAAACAGATGCCGCGTGTGACAAAGAAGAACAAACTTATTGTAATTGACCCCGGACATGGTGGTAGAGACGGGGGTGCGGTCGGTTTTAAGAAGTATCTGGAAAAGACGATCGTACTTCAGGTATCAAAACGTTTGGCAAAGATATTGCGTCAAGAAGGGTACCGGGTCAAGATGACACGCGACAGAGACAAAACACTCTCTCTGAAGTGGCGTACCAAGTTCACTCGCAAGAACAAGCCTGACCTTTTTCTCTCTATTCATGCCAATGCGGTACCTAAAAAGAATGCACATAAAGCTCGCGGTGTAGAGATCTATTATCTTGATGCCAAAAAAGGTTCAAAACGTTCAAGCCGGCTTGAACGTAAAGAAAATGCTGCTGACTACAGGGCAATGGACAGTAGTATCAGTAAGCTTTTCAGTGCAACACAGAGCCGTGCAAAAGTGCTTGAGTCGAATTTCCTGGCGATTGATTTGGGACAAAATGTGGTTAGCCGTCTTAGAGACAATAAATATAAGGTCAAAGACGCAAAAGTGGCAGGTGGAAACTTCTGGGTATTGGTTGGTGCCACCTCTGCAGCAGCACTTGTCGAAGTTGGCTTTGTCTCTCACCCCCAAGAGGTGAAACTGCTTGTAAACAAACGTTATCAGCAAGCTTTTGCAGAGGGCTTGGCAGATGGAGTAGACCAATATTTTATGAACAAAGCACGACGTCACTGATTTAAGGTGATCTGTCGAAGCCGTTAAGTAAGAAAGTTTATAAGATTGTTAAATGCAACTTATCTGCAGGTGCACTTTCTGCTGACAATAATCAACAGTGAAGCGAAGCTTTACATGCTGAGTGATGAGAGAACTGAGCGTTAAACGGACCTATCTGTTTAATCTCTTATATAGTGGTGCTTTTATTCAAAGAGAACACGGAGTCCTTCAATATTTTTGATCTCGTAACCATTGGCACCTTTTTCCAGTAGTCCCAGGACAGAGAACTTTTTAAGCGTACGCGACAGTGTCTCCGGTGTCATATGCAGATCTTCTGCAATTTGATAGTTTTTAAGCTCATCTAAAATAGCTTCGTTTTCATAGATGTATTTTGCAAGTCTGGCCGTGGTGTCCAAAACGATGTTCAAATCAATCACCTCTTCAAGGTTTTTGACTTTTCTGGAAAGTGATTTGATAATCGAGTAGGCAATACCCGGTTTATCCATAAAACGCTCTTTGAAGCGTTTAAAATCGATCATGATCACTGTCCCATCTGTTTCAAATGAGGCTGATGCAGGAAAAGGGATCTCTTCGAAGGTAGCCATCTCCGCAACAAGTGTCGGCGCGCGAAAACGGCGCATGATGACCTCGTTGTTTTTAAGATCAGTTTTATAGATCTTGACAACACCCTCTATCAACAACACCAGCGACTCCGCCTCCTCTTTTTCGTAAAAGAGGATACTCCCTTTTGTGTAAGAGACTTTTTTGGAGATACTTTCTAGCTCTTTGATCTCTTCGCTGTTGAGACTGTCAAAAAAATAACACTCTTTGAGTTGTAACATAGTGGCTCGTTTCAAGACCCTGCAAATAGGGTTCTCGTTAATTTTGAATCATTATAACATGCTTGTATCAAAATTACAGCTCAAATTGACATATGTCAATACACTATTTTCTGTATAGATGTACACTTTGGTATTTAAAGGAATTTTATGAACAATTTACCACAGGATGCGACAAAGATATCTGT
>JAUVKK010000066.1 GCA_030596305.1 Helicobacteraceae bacterium
GCACCACGTTTACGCATAGCAGAGAAAGCTGCGTGACCCGGAGTGTCCAGGAATGTGATCTGCTTGCCGTTCTTCTCAATAGAGTATGCACCGATGTGCTGTGTGATTCCACCTGCTTCACCCGTTGCAACACGTGCATTACGGATAGCATCAAGAAGTGATGTCTTACCATGGTCAACGTGACCCATGATAGTAATAACCGGAGGACGTTCAGTAAGGCTGCTGTCTTCAGTAACTTCAGCTTCATCGTAATCTTCTTCGTAATTAAAGGCATCTTTAGGGTCTATCGTTGTTACTTCAACATCGAACTCTTCAGCAATGATCTCGATCTCATCTTTTTTCAAGAAGTCATTTTTCGTGACCATCATACCTAGTTCAAAAAGAACCTTGATGACGTCTGACATACTTTTATTAAGCGCTTCAGCAAACTCGTAAACACGGATATCTTCTGGGATCTCTACGTGTGTAACAACCTCATCTTCAACGATCTTAGTATACTTTTTACGTTTACCGCGAGAGACTTGACGTCCACGGTTTTGACCACGGTTCTGACCCGCTTTTGAGTTACGACCGGCTGGACGTGGTTGACGAGGCTTACGAGGCTCCTCTTTAGGAACCTCTTTATCGATCTCTTTAAGATCAAGAAGAACAACCTGGTCCTCTTCATAATCCATAGAGACATCAGACATGCTTCCACCGAAGATATCCATAGACTGACCGCCAGATTTCTTAGCAGCGCCGCTTTTGTTTCTCTTTCTGGCTTTACGATCTTGAAGCTCTTTTAGAACATCATCACTGACCTTACCGTATGAAGAGACCTTAAGTGCTGCCGCAGATGCAGTCGCTGCAGTCGCGTTAGGATCGATCTTCGGCTTTTTCTTTTTAACGATCTTAAGACCAGAGCGTTTGATCGGAGCAACAGTTTTCAGAATTACCCCAGTTGGTTTAGCAGCCGGTTTTTCAGCCGGTTTTTCTTCAGCTTTTGGCGCCTCTTTAACTGCTTCAACCTCTTTAGCCGGTTCAACTGCTTTTTCAACAACTGGCTCAGCCTCAGCAACTGGAGCTTTTGTCTCTTCAACTTTCTCAGAAGGCGTCTCTTCTACTGCTTCTTCTTCACTCTTAGGTGCTTCATCTTCTTTTTTCGCTGCTTTTTTCACAGTTACTTTAGGTGTTGCAGGTTTAGGAGCTGGTGCACCATTGATAATAAAATTCGCTATCTTTTCTGCATCTTCCATAGACACTGAAGACGAAGCTGACTTAACAACAAGTCCCATCTCTGAGGCTTTAACTACAACTTCTTTGGAATCGATACCAAGTTCTTTAGCAATTTCGTGTACTCTAACTTTTTCTGACATCAGTGATGATCTCCTTAAATTGGGTCGAGAGGTATTTCATGTCCCCACACTTACATGCTCGGGCCAGGGCACGAGTCACTTTTTTCTCATTTTCAACACATTCAAGACAGAGATAAAAACTCCGTCCTATGCCGTTGTAAGAACTAAGCTTCTGTTCCTTGCACTGTAGACGCAATAGAGCCTTCTGCTCAAAACGTTCACGGCAAGCAACACACATTCTTTGGGGATAGTTTACTTTGGGCGCCATTATATCTAATACTTTCTTGAAAAGAGGTGCTATTTACTAAAACGCTAGCAACTAGCGTTCAGTAATGATCCCATGGTTATCAAAATCTAATGTTTTGACTCTATAATCTGGATACTGCTTGGCAAAAAGTTCATGTAATTTACGTGCGTCTTCATCATAGACCATTGAGAAAAACGTTGAACCAGAGCCTGAGAGTGTACTCATCAAAGCACCCTGTTCATACGCTGCTTTTTGAATGGCAAAAAGTTCAGGCAGCATCTTCATACGTACTTTTTGGTGGAAGCGGTCTTGGGTAGCAAGACGCAGCATCTCCCAATCTTCATTGAAAAATGCCGCAACCGTCAATGCTGTGTGCGAAAGGTTGAAAACAGCATTCTCTTTAGAGTACGAACGCGGCAGTGTTGTTCTTGACTTGGCTGTAGAGATCGGTTTGTTAGGGATCACAACTACAGCTTTTATGTAGTCTGGCAGATGTTTTTTCTGCGAAAAGACCTTCTGCTTTTCAACAGTTGCCGCATTAAAGCCGCCCATTACTGCCGGTGTAATGTTATCCGGATGGTTTTCGTAGACCAAGGCGTGGTTCAAGATACGTCGCTTTGAGACACGAACACCCGCAGCTTCATGTGCTGTTGCGATTGCAGCAACGATAACAGCAGATGAACTTCCCAAGCCGCGTGAAAGCGGAATGTTATTGTAAAAGGTAAACTTGTAATTTTGACGTTTGTTGGTCAGGCGTTTGTAGTGCTCATTAAAGATACTGACAAAAAGATTGTTACCTTTAAGACGAGGGTTACCTTCGCCCTCACCTTTGATGCTGACACTGAAAAAACGTGAGGGTTTGAACTCAACACGATTTCTGAGATTAACAGCTAAACCTAAGGAGTCAAATCCAGGTCCAAGGTTTGCGCTGGTTGCGGGTACACTTATAGTCACTAATTGTCCTTATCCGACGGCGCCGATGCCATAAAAAGGCGCGGTCTCTTCACTAAAGTCTTCTAATCTTAATTTTTGAGGCAGAGTAAATTCCATTATGGGGGCATCTTTCAGCGTCTCTGTCTCGATTGCGTCCCTATTTTTAACAAAATAGAGCTTTCCTACTGCTTTTATGGGGGCATTGTTGTTAAAGTAAAAAGCATCTGTAGCCAAAAGGGATATATTTTTCACAATACTGAGTGTACGCAGAAAGATAAAACTTACCTTTATCGCCATAAAACTGCCAGGTCCTTTGGCATAGACTATATGTTCTATCTCATATTTGTCTAATAACCCTTTAAACAGTTCAGGCAAGACTTCAGAGCTTCTCTCATCACTTTTGATGGTTTCTACCAGCTCTCTCTCTTTATAAACACCGATAATGATCGGTGAAGTGAGTGCGATGACAACAATATCATGCATAGGCTTTTGCCATCTCCTTCTCTTCGGCACCGGAGAGTTCGACCACTTCATAGTTTTCAGGATCTTTTAAAAGTGCAAGTGTCAGCTTGTGGTTAAGATCGTGACTGCCCGCGAAAGCCTCATATGAACCGATAAAATTCAGTCCCAAAAGTGACATATCACCGATTGCATCCAGGATCTTATGGCGTACAAATTCATCTGTATAACGCAGACCTTCCGGATTCATCACCTTTTTGTCATCAAGACCGACCGCATTGTCCAGGCTGGCACCAAGCGCCAGACCTTTTGACTGCAGGTACTGCATTTCGTGTAGGAAACCAAAGGTACGGGCACGAGAGATCTCATGTTTGTAGTTGATCTTGTTAAAATTAAGGACAAAACTCTGTTCTGCAATAACAGGGTGTGCAAATTTAATGGTGAAATCGTATTTCAAGTCATCCGAAGGAAAAAGCTTGACATACTTGTCACCCTCTTTGATCGAAACCTCTTTTTTAATACGGATGATCTTTTTAGCAACACCAAGATGTTGAATACCTGCTTCATCCAACAAGATACAGAAACTGGCACTTGAACCATCCATCACCGGGATCTCATCTGCATCTACAATAACACGCAGGTTGTCTATGCCATAAGCGTAGACAGCAGAGAGAAGGTGCTCGATCGTTGAGATAAAGTGACCTTCGCGGCCGATCACTGTCGCCATCTTGGTATCAACAACATTTTCAGGTTTCAGTGGAATCGATACCTCAACATCTTTGCGGTAAAAAATAATACCGCTGTTAGCTTCAAGAGGCTCAAGACGCAGACGAACCGGGTTGCCTTTATGAAGGCCGATCCCAACAAGTTCTACTGCTTTTTTAATGGTTGTCTGTGTCACATACATCCTTCATGATTACAACTAATATACATTATATTTTCAGTCCATTATAGCAAAATTTGGAAAAACTAGTTTGAACAGTTGTTTTTCATTTAAAAGAGAAGCTTGTTCGAAGTAACACGCAGAGTAAAAAAAGATAAAGTAATTATAGGTTGCGATCAACCCCTTTACTTCCTTCTCACTCTCTTGAATATTTATATGTTTAGTTAATGCCGTAATGGTGGCGCAATATCTTAATATCGCATTCCAAGAGTCAACTGATAGACTGTAAAATAAGGGGTATTGACTGAATTAAAATCATCAATATGCACGCCGACCCCACCTTTAACAAACACTTGGCTCTCAAAATCATAACGAAGGCCGATAGCTCCTCCATACGAGAACTTGGTCGTTGTATATGTCGATTCATAGCATGAAGGGTAAAGTACAGTCTGATCACAATGAGTATCACCTCCATCGGAAATCCCGGAATTGACATATGCCATACCGGCCTTAACGCTTACAAAGGGTGTAAAAGGTGCATTGATGATGTTGTACGTCATCCCTAACATAGTATGTGTAGTAAGCATATCAGTCGGAGAGTCAATACGCTTTCCATCAGACAAAACGGTGTAACTATTTTTGCTGTAGTCAAATAAAAAGTCTGCACTGATATAGTTGTTGATATGGTATCCAAAGCCGAGGCCCCAGCCTATTTTAGAGTCCAGATCGATCGCTTTGCCGTTACTGAAATCTAATCTTTTTTCAGGTTCATAGTCTATGACAAATGAGTATTCCCATCTCTGCCCTCTATCACCGTCAGCCATAGCATTTATGACTGTACTAATTATCAGTATAAAAAGAGTGGCGGTTCTGTGTTTCAACATAAAAAGACCTTTTTCATTGGTGTCAAAGTCATCAGACAAGTGCTTGCTAAACAATTCTCACTGTTTGCTGCACTTTTAAAACGATCTCACAATAACTATTCACCATTATACTGTTTTAACGCTGGTTGATCAGCTTTCTAGCTTCGCGCATCGGGTCTGTAATACTTTTACGGATCCAGTCCTGGTCCATCCACTCCTGCGGACGGACTTCGATACCCTGAACAAGTACACCAAAGTGGAGGTGGTCACCCATAGCGTAGCCGCTGCGACCTGTCTTGGCAACCGTTTCATTCGAGCGAAGAGAGTCACCCTCTTTGACCATCATGTTCGAGCAGTGTCCATAGATGGTGTAGAGTCCAAGTCCGTGGTAAAGTACCGGCATATTCCCGTAGATACCGTTCTCTTCTGCATAGGTCACAATCGCAGGATTTTGCGACATAATAGGTGACATGGCATTACTAGCCAGGTCAAGTCCCAAGTGGTACGCCTCAGAGACTTGCTCGCCTTTGTATGAGTAGATACGGTGGTCACCGAACTGTGCAACGACCTGACCGTTTTTAAGCGGATACATCTTCTTGATCGGGAAGTTATTGACCATCTTGTCACTTACTTTAGAGGTAAGTTCATGAATGACATCCTCATTGCTTTTACGCATATCTTCATTAACATACTTAAAACGCTCTATCAGACCAGCACCATCTTCAACACCATAAGCATAAGCCAGTTCAGAGACCTTACCGTTTAAGAAACGATCACTCAGCTTAATGTTAGAGAGCTTATACTTTTTGTTATAAGGGATAACAGGTACTGATGATTTGGCAACGTTGCCTGCACTGTCTGTTGCGATGATCGTAGCACGGAAGGTATCTTCTGTCACCGGCCATGCGATCAGTGTCACGTAGTAACCCTCTTTATAAAAAGGCTGTGCTGTAAAACGTTTACCGAAGTTCGTCTCTACATAGAACTCTTCCATGTTCGTATCTTCTGCTTTAAAGATCACTACAGCCGAACCGCCTTTAATGATGCGGTATGACGAAGAGATCGTTGAGAGGTAAGGACGTTTTTTGTCGAT
>JAUVKK010000221.1 GCA_030596305.1 Helicobacteraceae bacterium
GATAAAGAGTACCACGACAGAAGCGATGATACTGAGTGCATTTGGCAGGAACATTGTTTTGGCATACTCCCAAAAACCGATGTCAAAATAACCTGCGGTGACGATGTTGGTCAGGTTGGAGATGACAAGGGGGTTGGAAGCTGAGTCGCCGATGAACCCGCCCGCCATCAAAAAGGCGAAGACGGCGACCGGGTTCATCTTGAGGTGTTTCATCTTGGCAAGAAGTATCGGGGTCAGGATGAGGGCTGCTCCGTCATTGGCAAAGAAGGCGGCGACAAGAGCACCGAGCAGCAGGATATAGATAAACATCAGGTGGCCGTTGCCCTTACTGAAGTGTGCCATCTTCAAGGCTGCCCACTCAAAAAAGCCTATCTCATCGAGTACCATAGAGAGGAGGATGATACCAATGAAGGCCAGGGTCGCGTCCCAGACGATGGATGTTACGGTGAGTACATCGTTAAAACTGACAACACCGACAGCTAGGGCAACAACAGCACCGATGACTGCCGTTGTCCCTATCTGCAGACCGCGAGGCTGCCAGATAACAAAGATAAGTGTAATAAGAAAAAGTGAAAATGCCAGTACCATAAAAGCCTCTATAAAAAAGTATTGGCAGTATATCGCGTAAGCATTACAATCTTGTAATAAAATGCAAATATGATATACTTAACTATAAAAATTAATTATGAGACGTAGATGAAATTTATCCTTGTACTGCTTTTGACACTTGGTTCACTGCACGGCCTCTCTATCGATATACAAGAGAGTTATCCCGATGCGTTGAAGAAGGCAAAAAAAGAGAACAAGCCTCTGATGATCTATCTTTATATGCTGAACTGCCACACCTGCGAGTATATGGAGAATCATATCTTTACAGACAAAGGTGTACATGACTATTTGGCAAAAAACTATGTTGTCGTCCAGCTCTACACCAACGATAAAGAGCTGCCAAAAGAGTTACAGGTAGAGATGTCCCCTGTCTTTCACTTTATCAATCCGCAAAATGGCGAGATGATAGAGTCCATCATGGGCGGGCGGGATGCCAAACGGTTTTTAAAACTGCTTCAAAACAGTTACTTAGATTACAAAGAAGAGACCAACTAGGGTTTTAGTCCCTTGATTAACATTGCGCTAATGGTTTGTTACTATAATTACGAAAAACCAGTAATATGCGAAGGTAGGGGTGGTCAAAATGCATTTTTTTCTGCTTGCTTTTTTACTGACCGGTACACTTCTATCTGCCCAGGAAGTAATTGCACCCGACTTAGAGACTCAAAACAATACTCACGAGTATATCACTGAGAATAATACCTCTGCGAGTGAAGAGGAAGACTTTTCAGATGAGTTTGCAGATGAAGGGTTTGCTGACGATGAGTTTAGTGACGAGTTCTCAACAGAGTCTGAAAAAGAGATCTTTGACCCTTTAAGCGGTTTTAACCGTCTGATGACCGGTTTTAATGATGGTCTTTATGTCTATCTGCTCGACCCGGTCCTCTTCAGGGGTTATAACTACATTCCGGAGCAGGCCAGAGTCTCTGTCAACAATTTTTTTGAGAACCTCTACTACCCGGTGAGTCTGGTCAACAATGTTTTTCAGCTTAAGCTGAGCCATACCGGTTCAGAGACACTGCGTTTTGTCATCAATTCGACCTTAGGTGTTTTGGGTCTCTTTGATCCGGCGCGTAGCTGGTTTGGGTTAGAGCCGCATCAAGAAGACTTTGGACAGACCCTCGGCCATTACGGTGTCGGCGGCGGATTTCACATCGTACTGCCCTTTTTCGGACCGACGAATTTGCGTGACCTAAGCGGGGATTTTATCGACTTTTATGTCAATCCTATCTATTATGTGGATCTGCGTGGATATAATATAGTAAACAACACGTACCAAGGCTGGGCGCTCATCAGTTATAAACAGTTCAACAAGATGTCGATCCACACAGAAGAGTATGAGAATGTGCGTCAGGATGCACTGGATCTCTACCCTTTTATACGCGACCTTTACGAACAGAACCGACAAAAACGGATAGAGGATTAATAATGCAGATCAACAAGTTTTTAACCATTTTTACACTGCTCACATTTATAGGCTTTGCACCGCTGCTTAGTGCAGACGACAAAACAGATATTCAGGTCATGATGAAAAAGATGATCGGTGATGTCACAACCCTGATCCAGGACGAAAGTATTCCCAAAGAGATACGTAAACGCCAGATCGAGACGATTGTCGCTCCACATTTTGACTTTGGCTTGATGGGACGTCTGAGTCTTGGCAAGAAGCAGTGGAAAAAGCTCAGCCCAAAAGAGCGAAAGAACTTCAGCACACTTTTTGAAGATCGTGTCAAACAGTCTTACCGAAGCAAGCTTGACCTCTACACCGATGAGGTTGTCATCATTGACGATGCTGTTCAGGTCAAAAGCCGGATACATCTGCCGACACACCTTATCCGTAAAAATGAGAAGAGAGATATTCTCTATAAGTTTTACAAGTCGAAAAAAAGAGGATGGCTGATCTATGATGTCGACATCTTGGGGGTCAGTATTATCCAGACCTATCGTACGCAATTTGCAGGTATCTTGAAAGAGGATACTTTCGCAGTACTGTTAGAGAAACTGAAAACTTCTGAGTCATGAGCATAGAGAC
>JAUVKK010000014.1 GCA_030596305.1 Helicobacteraceae bacterium
TTTAACAAAGCCTTTATCTATAGTGTTGTAAGATTGCGCAACTTTTAGGAGGTGGTATGTTAGATATAAATCCGTTGCTATTGGGCATCACGATCGTTGTCTTCCTTATCCTTATTGCCGTTCTAAACAGTTTGCTTTTCAAACCTCTATTCAATTACATGGAAGAGCGTGACGCAAGTATCAAAAACGATCAAAACAAAGTTGGAAACAACGATGAAGAGATCGCTGAGTTAACTGCAGAAGCGCAAAACATCGTAAATGAAGCGAAGTTGGAAGCAGCGGCTATAAGAGAGAAAGTGATTGCAGAAGCAAAAGAACTTGCAGAAAGCAAAATTGAAGTAAAACGTGCTGAATTAGCGAAAGACAAAGCTGAGTTTGAAAAGTCATTGGCGGAGACCCGCGAAGAGCTTAAAAACACACTTCTGTCACAAGTGCCTCTTTACAAAGAAGCAGTTAAAGCTAAGTTTAGTCAAATATAAGGAAACGATGTGAGTAAAATTCTTTTACCTTTATTGTTTGTAAGCGCATCACTGTTTGCCTCTGAGGCAGCTGGTGAAGGCGGTACAGACATCGTACAGCGCACCGTTAACTTCGTTATCTTTGCAGGTATCATCTGGTACTTGTTGGCAGAACCGGTGAAAAACTACTTCGGTGGTCGTTCACAGGATATTGCTGACGAACTGCAAAAGGTGCAAGACAGACTCAAAGAATCAAAGCAGGCTAAAGAAGCTGCAGATGCAAAGGTCACAGAGGCTCATAAACTGGCTGAAGAGATCGTTGCAACTGCATCTAAAGAGGGGAAGGTCTTAAATGAAAAGATCCTCAAGCAGTGTGATGCAGACTTAGAGAATATGTCAAAGCAAGGTGGCGCAGGTATGGAACTTGAACAACGTAAAATGGTTCGTAGTCTTGTAGATGAGATTATGAACGATGTACTTGCGCAAGAGAGTTCTGCACTTGACAAAGAAGCTATGGCGAACATCATAATGAAGAAGGTGGCGTAATGCAAGAGTTGATCGCAAAGCGTTATGTTAAATCATTAGGTGAAGCCACAGGTTCTGAGTCATTAGTAAATATCGGTGAGATATTTAATGCAATTGCTGCAAGTTTTTCAGATGATAAGTTTATCGCTGTTATGGAAAACCCAGAAGTTGCAAATGCAGACAAAGAATCAATTCTACTAGAGGCTGTTAAATCAGCAAAGAGTGATAAGTTAAACAACTTCATCAAACTTTTGGTAGAAAACGGACGTATCAGTATCATTCCCGCAATGGCTGAAGAGATGCGTAAAGAGATCGCTCGCAGTTCTAAGAACTACAGCGGTGTCGTTTACAGCAATGAAGATGTGGATGCTAAGACATTGTCTGACCTAAGTAGTGGTCTGAGCAAAAAAGTCGACGCAACAGTTGAGTTAACGTTTATCAAGAGTGACTATGACGGCCTTAAGGTTGAAGTAGCTGATCTCGATATGGAGATCAATTTCTCTAAAACACGTGTTAACGCACAACTTGTAGAACATATCTTAAAAGCAATCTAAATAGGAGGCAAATACAGTGGTAGCTAAAATTCAAGCTGATGAAATCAGCTCAATCATTAAAGAGCGTATTGACAACTTTGAACTAAGTGTTGATATTAACGAAACAGGTACAGTTATTTCTTACGCAGACGGCGTTGCACAGGTTTATGGCATGAGCAATGTTATGGCTGGTGAGATGGTCGAATTCGAAGACGGGACTCAAGGTCTTGTACTTAACCTCGAAGAGGCAAGCGTTGGTGTTGTTCTTCTTGGTCAAAGTGAGCAACTTCGTGAAGGTATGAGCGTTAAACGTCTTGGTAAACTTCTTAGTGTACCAGTCGGTGATGCTGTTATCGGTCGTGTAGTAAATGCACTTGGTGAGCCAGTTGATGGTAAAGGTCCGATCGAAGCAGCAGAACACCGTTTTGTTGAAGAGAAAGCACCTGGTATCATGGAGCGTAAATCGGTTCATGAGCCTCTTGCAACTGGTATTAAAGCGATTGATGCACTAGTGCCAATCGGTCGTGGTCAACGTGAGCTTATCATTGGTGACCGTCAGACTGGTAAGACAACTGTTGCACTTGACGCGATCATCAACCAAAAAGGTAACGGTGTTATCTGTATCTACGTTGCTATCGGTCAAAAAGAGTCTACTGTTGCTCAAGTTGTTCGTCGTCTAGAAGAGCACGGTGCAATGGAGTACACTATCGTTGTAACTTCTACAGCAGCAGAAGCGGCAGCGCTTCAGTACCTTGCACCATATACTGGTGTGACTATGGGTGAGTACTTCCGTGATAACGCACGCCACGGTCTGATCGTTTATGATGATCTTTCTAAGCATGCAGTTGCATACCGTGAGATGTCTCTTATCCTTCGTCGTCCTCCGGGCCGTGAAGCATACCCAGGTGATGTTTTCTACCTACACTCTCGTCTTCTTGAGCGTGCAGCGAAACTGAATGATGATGAAGGTGCTGGTTCACTTACTGCTCTTCCTATCATTGAAACTCAAGCTGGTGACGTTGCGGCATATATCCCGACAAACGTTATCTCTATCACTGATGGTCAGATCTTCCTTGAGACTGACCTTTTCAACTCAGGTATCCGTCCGGCGATCAACGTTGGTCTTTCGGTATCTCGTGTTGGTGGTGCGGCTCAGATCAAAGCTACTAAGCAAGTTGCCGGTACGTTACGTCTTGATCTTGCTCAGTATCGTGAACTTCAGGCATTTGCTCAGTTCGCGTCTGACCTTGATGAGCTTTCTCGTAACCAACTTGAGCGTGGACAGAGAATGGTAGAGGTTCTTAAGCAGCCTCAGTTCTCTCCACTTGCAGCAGAGCAGCAAGCGTTGATCATCTTCGCAGGAAACGAAGGTTTCCTTGATGATTTCGATGCTTCTTTTGTTGTTAAATTTGAAGCTGAGCTTTATCCATTTGTTGAGGCGTCTCACCCACAAATCTTCGAGAACATCAGAAGTACTTCGAAGATCGATGATGACACTAAAGCATTAATGAAAAAAGCGCTTGAAGAGTTCAAAGCATCTTTTATAGCTGAATAAGAAGGACCAATTATGGCCAACTTGAAAGATATTAAAAGACAGATAGGAAGTGTAAGTAACACGCAGAAGACTACGCGTGCTATGAAGCTTGTTTCGACTGCAAAGCTACGCCGCGCAGAAGAGCTTGCTCGCAAATCTCGTCTGTTTGCTGAAAAAACAAATGCTATGATCCAAGATATTGCATTCCAGATCGAATGTACTAAAATGGGTGGCATTGACAACCGTTGTTTCACAAAAAATGAGACACCTAAAATGGTTGATATTATCTTTGTAACAGCGGACAAAGGTCTGTGTGGCGGCTTTAACATTCAAACGTTAAAAGCAGTTAACAGACTATTGAAAGAGTTCAAAGAAGAGAAAGTCAAAGTACGTCTTCGTGGTGTTGGTAAAAAGGGTGTTGAGTTTTACAGATACAATGAAGTTGAACTGCTTGATGCGGTAACTGATCTTAGTTCTGCTCCTGACATGGGACGCGCGGCTGAGTTTATTACAACATCGATCAATGACTTTAAAGATGGTAAGACGGATGCTGTTTACATTATCCATAACGGATATAAAAACATGATCACGCAAGAGTTACACGTTGATCGTGTTCTTCCTGTTGACACAGACAGTTTCGACTGTGCTGACAACACAAGCAAATCTCTTCTTGAGATCGAAGCGGAAGATAGCGAAAAGATGTTGGACTCTCTTCTTACGAAGTATGTTGAGTACAACATGTATTATGCGTTGATCGACTCTGTCGCTGCTGAGCACTCTGCTCGTATGCAAGCGATGGATGCGGCAACAACTAATGCAAAAGAGATGGTTAAGACGCTTAACGTTAAGTATAACAAAGCGCGCCAAGAAGCAATTACAACGGAACTGATTGAGATTATCAGTGGCGTTGAGTCAATGAAATAATGGAGGAAACAATGGTTGGTAAAATAGTCCAAGTAATGGGTCCAGTTGTTGACGTTGAATTCGAAGGAAAACTTCCTGCGATCAATGAAGCAATTGATGTTAAAGGTGGAACTGGTGAAAATACATTCCGTCTTGTTCTTGAAGTAGCTGCTCACATCGGTGGTGGTCGTGTTCGTACGATCGCTATGGATATGAGTGAAGGTCTTGTTCGTGGTCAGGAAGCGGTTGCTACAGGCGCTCCTATCAGCGTTCCGGTTGGAGACAAAGTCCTTGGACGTATCTTCAACGTAATCGGTGAGACAATTGATGGCGGTGAGCAGGTTACTGACGCACCAACATGGTCTATTCACCGTGATCCTCCTCCATTCATTGAGCAGTCTACCAAGACTGAGATGTTTGAGACGGGTATCAAAGTTGTTGACCTTCTTGCACCATATTCAAAAGGTGGTAAAGTCGGTCTATTCGGTGGTGCGGGTGTTGGTAAAACAGTTATCATCATGGAGCTTATTCACAATGTTGCACACGGTCACGAAGGTCTTTCTGTCTTCGCCGGTGTTGGTGAAAGAACTCGTGAAGGTAATGACCTTTACTACGAGATGAAAGACTCTAACGTACTGGACAAAGTTGCACTGTGCTATGGTCAAATGTCTGAGCCTCCAGGAGCACGTAACCGTATCGCGCTTACTGGTCTTACTATGGCTGAGTATTTCCGTGATGAGCAGGGTCTTGACGTACTTATGTTCGTTGACAACATCTTCCGTTTTGCACAATCTGGTTCAGAGATGTCTGCACTTCTTGGCCGTATCCCTTCAGCAGTTGGTTACCAGCCAACACTTGCTCGTGAGATGGGTGCACTACAAGATCGTATTACGTCTACGACTAACGGTTCAATTACTTCTGTTCAAGCAGTATATGTTCCTGCGGATGACTTGACGGATCCGGCTCCGGCTTCTGTATTTGCTCACCTTGATGCAACAACAGTACTTAACCGTAAGATCGCTGAAAAAGGTATCTATCCTGCAGTTGATCCACTTGACTCTACATCTCGCCTTCTTGATCCTGCGATCATCGGTGAAGAGCACTACAAAGTTGCTCGCGGTGTACAGCAGACTCTACAGAAGTACAAAGACCTACAGGATATCATTGCGATTCTTGGTATGGATGAGCTTTCTGAAGATGATAAAGCGATTGTTGAACGTGCTCGTAAGATCGAGAAGTTCCTTTCACAGCCATTCTTCGTTGCTGAAGTATTTACAGGTTCTCCTGGTAAATATGTTAGCCTTGAAGACACTATCAAAGGTTTCAAAGGAATCCTTGAGGGTGAGTTCGACCATATGCCAGAATCTGCATTCTATATGGTTGGTGGTATGGACGAGGCTATCGCTAAAGCCAACAAATCTAAATAGTAGCCTGGCTACTTTTTAAAAAGGCTTATTTATGGAAACACTTAACTTAGAAGTTGTAACACCGAGCGGACTTATCTTTGAAGGTAAGGCTGTCGAGATTACACTACCTGGTGAAGAGGGAGAATTTGGTGTTCTTGCTCATCACGCTTCTCTGACAACACTGCTTAAAGCAGGTGTTGTTGATATCGAGAAAGAAGATAAGAGTGTTGAATCTATCGTTGTTAACTGGGGCGTTGTCCAAGTTGACGAAGAGAAGGTTGTTGTACTAGTTGACGGTGCAGTAGCTATTCGCGGTGAGAGTGAAAGCGAGATCGCTAAAGCTCTTGATGCTGCGAAGACTCTTCTTTCTGATGTTTCTGACTCTAATCTTGCCATTGCTTCGGTCTCAGCTAAGATCGAATCAGCAGCACACAAACTCGTTTAATTCCTATGGAAAACTTTAGCGAGTTTCTTTCCCAAAGTCATGTCGTCACCCTTGGGGTGCTGGCACTGCTCTCTCTGTACTTCATTGCAATCAACTGGATCTTCTTTTACAGACTTCTCTCTATTAATGCATGGGTTGCCCGTGAGACACAATCTCTTGAACAACTTTTAATGGGTTCTGAGAATGTTATGACAAATGCATACCTGCATAAGTTTTTGAGTTCTAGTTCTAAAGTGACACGTGAGATCTTTGATCTTGGGATGTTCGCTGCAACCAAAGAGTCGACTAAAGGTCTTTCTATCTTGTCGATCGTTGCATCTACAACACCATTTATCGGTCTGTTTGGAACGGTTGTCTCGATCTTGGATACTTTTGATAACATCGGTGGAGCTGGTGGTATGAATATAATCGCTGCAGGTGTCTCTGACGCACTTATCGCAACTGCAGGTGGTATCTTTGTAGCGATCTTCGCTTATACCTACCATCAGATCCTAAAACGCCGTGCCTTTGAGCTCAACGCAATGATCCGTATGCAGCGTGATGCAGTTCTTGCAAGAATGGCTGAAGATAAATAATGACGGAATTTGAGTGGGATGAATCACCTGAACTGAATATTACACCACTAGTTGATGTAATGCTCGTTCTATTGGCTATTCTCATGGTCATCGCACCAACGGTCGTTTATGAAGAGATGATCAAAATTCCTCAGGGTTCTGCTACAAAACAGATCGAACAAAAAGCACCGGTCCATATCACTGTTGATGATAAAGGCAAAGTTGTTGTGAATAAAGAGAATTTTGATCTTCAAGGTTTTGAAGATAACTTTTATCTCTATTCCCAAAAACTTGACAAAGAAGCAACAGTCCTTATCAGTGCCGACAAAACACTTGATTACGGTCTTGTTATGTCTATTTTAGGGGCTGTGAAAAAAGCGGGCTTTACGGAAGTCTCTCTCGCTACCAACGGTTAATCCCTTTTTTGTACACTTGTAGAAACAGTTAGGATAGAAGATGGTGCAAAGCAGCAGTGATGATCGCTATTTTTATATAAGCGGTTTTATCTCCATAACTCTTTTTACTACCGTCGTCTTCCTTTTTGGTATTGTTATCTTCCATAAAAGTACCATAGATACCTTTGCAATGCAAAAAGACAACTACATATCTGTTTCACTTAACATGGATATGGTCACTCCTACTAAAAACGAGGCCAAGCCAGACCCTAAACCTACGCCAAAACAGGAAGTCATTCCTGAGCCGGAACCAGAACCTGCTGTAGAAGAGATCGAGAACACACCGGAACCTGTTAATACAGACGTATCGTCACTTTTTGATGATGTCTGGACCCAAAGTGCGGACACTAAGGTACAGAAAAAAGAGGAGAAGGTAGACACTAAACGTCTGGCTGCTATTGAGAAACGTATTAAGACCAAAGAGACAAAGAAGTCGCAAAAAGCGAGTGAGAAGATTAAGACCCTGCAACTTGTTCAACCCTCTATAGAAGTGGTCGGGGCATCTGTATCTACGGCGCCTGAAGTTAACAAGTATTTGGCTAAAATACACGCACAAGTAAAAAGCAAGTTCTATCCGCCGGCAAGCACTGAAGGCGAAAGTGCCAAAGTTCGTGTAAGGATTGACGCTTACGGCAGTATCATAAGTTATAGAGTCCTTGTCTACGCAGGTTCGAATATCTTCAATGAAGAGGTTGATCGACTTGAAAGAAGACTCAAACAGATGACATTTCCAAAAAACCCAGATGGGAAAACTATCTCTCTGGAAATTATATTAACAGTTGAGGATTAAAATATGCGTATTATTTTCGGAGTACTTTTTTCAGCACTTTTGTTATGGGGTGCTGATGCTACTATTGAGGTCAGAAAGAGTGTTGACTCGCTTCCGTCTATTGCAGTTGAAGACGCTTCTAGTGACTACAATGACGGTTTGAGTAAACGTTTTTTTCGTGTCTTGGTAAGTGATTTGAATGTACTTAGTATATTTAATGTAGACCGTGATTATATCAAAGCCGGATTTGATGATGAAAATGTCGCTGTCGCACACAAAGAGATCGATTATGTTGTCCGTTACCAGCTAGTCGACGACAATGGCGTAATGGTGGTTAATGTCAACCTTATCAACAACGACAAGGTGATGCATCAATTAAACTACCGTATTAAAAACTCTAAGCAGTATGTCTTCATGGTACACACAATTGCTGCTTCGATCAACGACTTTATGGGTGCTGATCCGGTTGATTGGATGAAAGAGAAAGTTATTATCTCTCGTACAACAGGGCCTGGCACATCGGAGATCTTGATCACGGATTATACGCTTAGTTATCAATTTTCCGTTAAACGCAGTGGTTTGAATGTTTTTCCTAAGTGGGCAGACCGTGCTAAAAAGTACTTCTATTACACCAGTTTAAGCAGTGGCGCTCCTCAGCTTCGCAAACATGGTGTTTATGACAACAGTGATGTATTGCTCTTGACATCGGATGGTATGCTTGTCTGCTCGGATGTCAGAAACGACGGTAAAAAACTGCTGCTGACGATGGCACCGCAAGGCCAACCGGACATCTATGAATATGATGTAGCTTCGAAAAAAACAAAGAAGATCACTAAATACAGCGGTATTGATGTAAATGCACAATATATGGCTGACGGTAAAGTAGCCTTTATCTCCAACCGCCTGGGTTACCCTAATGTCTTCTCTAAAAAGATCAACTCTCAGGCAACAGAGCAGATGGTCTATGTGGGAAAAAGCAACTCCGCCTGTACAGCACACAATAATTACATCATATATAAAGCACGTGAAAGCTCAAATGCATTTTCAAACAACACCTTTAATCTACATCTGATCTCAACTAAGACAGACTTTATCCGTCGTCTTACTGTCACCGGTATCAATGAACATCCTCTCTTTTCAAGAGATGGCGGTACTGTTGTATTTGTTAAAAAATATAAAAATCAGAGCTCGATCGGTGTGATACGTCTCAATCAAAACAAAAACTATCTCTTCCCGCTAAAAGGTGGTGCTATTCAGTCTATTGACTGGTAATCGACCCTGAATAAAAATATTGCTGATACTGCAGAGTATCAGTATCTCCTATACTTTTTGAATATTTCTTAAGTGATAAACTACCCTAATTTAACATAACTAAACGCCTTCAGACACCTAGTTTACTCTCTGTTTCTACTTCTTAAATATAATTACGCCAAATCGACTCCGATTAGCTTTTTTTTATGCAAAAAAGGCTAAAATCGCCTATCGAATTATCTGAAGGAACAAAATGAAAGCTTTACTTTACGCAAGCACTATAACAGCAATGTTAGTATTTACAGGATGTGGTGGTTCTGAACCGACTGTTGATGATTCAGCAGCTAATGCTAGTCAGGCAGAAGAGATCAATATTGTTGATGAAACCAGTGCAGCTGACTCAGAGTCAGGTATTCAGTCAACTGACCTTGATGGTAGTACGACGTTAGAGAGCCTGGAGGCAAAGATGTCTCCGATCTATTTTGAATTTGACCAGTACAAATTGGCAGATGAAGATATTGACACATTGCGTCAAAATGCTGAGCTTATCCAGGGTGATGCAGAGGCGATGAATATTGCTAATAAATATTCTCTTAAACTTGAAGGTAATTGTGATGAGTGGGGATCAGATGAGTATAATTTCGCACTTGGCCTTAAACGTGCAAATGCGGTTAAAGATGAGTTGATCAACGACGGTGTTGCTTCTGAACGTATTACTTTGGTAAGCTATGGTTCAAGCAACCCTGTTTGTACTGAAAAAACACAAGAGTGCTGGTCAAAGAACCGTCGCGTAGACTTCAAACTTCTACCATAGACCGTAGATGCGTTTAGCTTTACTTCTATCACTTCTACTTCTTCCTTTTTCTCTGCCAGCCGATGAACCATCGGCTTTTGGTGCGGGCAATCTTGACAGTGACAATCCTTATGGATTGACTACATCTGAAAAGAAGATTCATCAAAATAATAAAACATTGAAACTGAACAAGCGCAAGCTTAACTCTAATCAAAATGATATTGAATCGTTAAGAGAACGTATCGACGGATTACAGTCTGTACTCGAATCTATAGCTATGAAGTCACAAAAAAACAAAGTAGCACTTGGCGATATGAGTAAGTCTCGTGAGAATGAAGGTGTCAGTACACAAGAGCGTCTTGCACTGCTTGAGACACAGATAG
>JAUVKK010000274.1 GCA_030596305.1 Helicobacteraceae bacterium
GATGCTTCATCTGGGAAAGACTACACTGTTTAAAGTGCTGTTTGCGGTGATGACACTGCTTTTATTACTGCAGCTGTGGTTACCGAAGGTACAACTGCCTTGGCGTGTCGAGTCAAGTTTTAAAGTAGTTGTAGTGTTGGCTGTTCTGCGATTTAGTGTACCGGTACTGGTCATGCTGAATGAAGTGGTATATATCTATGTATTGGAGCCTAAGTATGAGCACTCCTTTCGTGAAGTATCCAAGACCTCTGATGAGGTAAAAATGATGATAGAAGAGGTGCAGGTCAAACAAAAGCGTATGGAAGAGGACTCCTCCTTTTTAGACTCCTTCAATGTGACGCAAAAATATGAGAAGTATAAAACTGAACTCAAAAAAAGTGTCAACCGGTTTATTGATAAATTCAATGATACCATGGAGAGCATTATCCGCTTGATCACGGTTTTTATCATTAACAGTATTATTATTCCGCTCGCGGCACTCTGGCTTTTTATATATGGCTTAGGCTCTTTTTTAAGACGAGACTTTTACCTAGAGTTTGATTAGCAGACAACTTGTTATAATCTCACATTAAAAGTAAAAAGAGATACATGCTGACTGTTTTCAAAAAGCTGCGCTACATAGTTTTGATGTTGTTATTGATATCACTTATCTCTTTTCTCGCAATTCACGCTGCACCCAACAGCTTCTTTGGCGCAGGGGAGTTAAACCCTAACATGACCGAAGAGGCGATCGCACAGCTTAAAGCAGTATATGGTTTAGACAAACCACTTTACAGACAATATGTCGACTGGGTCATCAATCTGGTACAGCTTAACTTTGGTATCTCGTTTGTCACCGGAGCAGATGTCAGCAGCGAGATCGCTAAACGTCTTCCTATAACGCTGCTGCTCAATATTCTCTCCATGCTCTTTGTCTTTGTGATCTCTATATATTTGGGTGTCAAAGCGGCACTTTCTCATGGTTCATGGCTAGACTATGGGATTCGTCAACTCTCTTTAGTCTCTTTTGCAATGCCCTCATTTTATCTTGCACTGCTTCTGATGCTTTTTTTAAGTGTGGAGTTGGAACTGCTGCCGATCGCCGGACTGCACTCTGTTGACGTGAAAGAGGGTTTTGAGTATTACACTGATATGGCATGGCACCTTGTTCTTCCTATCGGTGTTATGGTCTTTGTCAGTCTGGGTTCGATGATCGTCTATATTCGTTCTTTGACCTTAGAGATCTTGAAAAGTGATTATTTCTACTTTGCCCGTTCACGTGGACTCAGTGACACGCTCCTTCTGCGCCGATATATCCTTCGTAATCTCATTCCGCCTGTTGTGACTTTGCTGGGACTTTCACTGCCTGGACTTATCGGCGGCAGTGTTATCCTGGAGACGATCTTCAGCATTGAAGGGATGGGTCAGCTTTTTTATCTGAGTGCTTTAAGCCGGGACTATCCGGTCATTATGGGGATCTTGATCATTACGGCATTTTTGACGCTGCTAGGAAATATGCTGGCAGATATGCTGTTGTTGAAGTTGAATCCGTATGCCAAGCGAGAAAACTGATCTCTTCTTTATTGTAAATATTTGATTATTGATTATTGAGGAAAGTGTGTTTACTATATGAGTGATAGTTATGTCATCGTGCTTGAGTTACACATGAGATCGCCGCTGAGGCGAACCCAGTGTTAGCATAGCCAAAGGAACTTTGCTCCTTTGGCGTTATTTAAAGTGGTTTCTAACCAAACAGTGCTTCAAGAGAAGAGACATCATCTTTTTTCGCTTCAATTTTGGTTCCTTCTGCACTCTCACCGCCGTCTTGCTCAACAAGTTCGATAACGTAGCCAGTCAGCATGGAAGCAAGACGGATGTTGATACCGCTTTTACCGATAGCTTTTGACTTCTGGTCAGAAGGCAGTGTGACGAT
>JAUVKK010000231.1 GCA_030596305.1 Helicobacteraceae bacterium
GAGCGTCCGGTTCAAGAACTTTATGACCGTGTTGTAGAGTCTAACTAAACCTTCTTCAGAGCAGTATCTCTGCTCTGAGCTTACTTCTTTTTTACGCTTTTTATAATAATTATATTTTTATCACTGTTGATACAAATCAGCTATACTCATATTTGAGATTATATGATCTCTATTCAAATGCAACATCCTCATGTGCTATTTTCTTTTTATCCATAAACTTTCTGTATAATCCTCGCAAATAAAATAAGGATCATATATGTCCAAAAAAATAATCATCATTGCTGCTGCTCTTGTTGCTGTTATCGCAGCCCTTCCGCTTGTCGGGAACATGGGTGTTAAAAAGATAATCGATGAGCGCATTGTTATGCTTGAGGGTAATGGTCTAAAGGTTGAGCGCAGTGATAACGGCTCAAGTTATCTGGAGACAAAAAGTCATTATGAGTTTACCCTGGAAGATCCGGTTGCGTTTCAAAATTATTTAACGACACTTTCTAAAGCGCAGGTGCCTGCCTATATGCACGCTATGCTTGATGATGTTGTGATGGCAGCGGATGTGAGCTACTCAAATTTGGTTGTTAACAGTGATGTGAGCCTTGACCTTTATCCTGTGGCCTTTACCAAAGAGGCGGGTGCTCGTATGAAAGCAGAAGATGCGGCACTTTATGAGCAGATGATCAAGATGCTTGAGAACAGAGAGTTTATGTACCACATGGATTATGATGTATCAGCCTCTACTTTTAAGGGTTATATTAAAGACATTAACAAAGAGATCACGTTCCAAGACGGCAAAAAAGCGAAGATAGTTTTTGAGGCAGCGACGTTTACAGGTAAAGGAACACTTGTTGAGCCTGAAAGTGTGATTTTACGGATTAAAAATGCCGATGTTGACTTCTCTCTGCCTGAAGATGCCAAGATGAAGTTGAGTATGAACGATCTCACCAGCAACAGTATCTTCAGTGCTAAAAACAGTTTTGATCTGGACTATGAAGCGAAGAGACTTCACTTCTATTTTAAAGACAGACAGACACAGATACAGATCGATGCAACAGAGATGAAAACGATCTCAGATTCCAAGGTCGTTAATGCCAAGTTGTCAACAGCAGTAAACGCCTCGGTTAAATACTTTAAGATGCAGGACCAAAATGGCTCATTAGAACTGCAGGACTTTGCCTTTGTGATGGATGCTGATAACATTGATGAGGCAGCATACGAAGCCTTTCAAAAAGCCTCAGAACAAGCGGGTGCTTCTTCTCAGCATGCGATGTTGGCTTCGTTGGGTGTCGTCTCTAAAGGGCTGGATCTGCATATTGATGAACTGAGTGTAAAGAAGATCGCTATAAAAGACTCTGGTCTGATGAATGGTTTTGATCATAAGATCGATATCGTTATCAAAGAAGATGATCAACTGGTACAGAAGATACAGATGTCACCGATGGCATTGATGCAAAACATCAACATCGATGCAAAATTGAAGTTCGCTACTGCATTTTACAGCTACATCAAAGAACAAGGTGCTAATTTGGCTCTGGCAGACACCTTTGTCAAACAAGATGGGGACAACGCTGTATTTGACATTCTCCTTCAAGGCGGTAAGATCACGGTCAACGGGCAGAGCCTCTAAGCGAGTCCGCCTTGCTTTCACTATGGTATAATTCTTTCAAAAAAGTGCCGCTTTGAAACCACTACTCTTTTTACTTTTACCACTCTTTTTAATGGCGTCAACACTGCACCTTAGCACTTCGTCAAATCCCTCTCGTATTAACCCTATTTTAGCAACAGACTCTGCAAGTTCTGAGATCTCAAACTACATCTTTAACGGTTTGGTCAAATACGATAAGGACGCACAGAATATTATTGGTGACCTGGCAGAGAAGTTCTATTTTGAAGACAATGTCACACTTGTCTTTGAGATTAAAAGCGGCATCAAGTGGCAGGATGGTGAACCTTTTGGTGCGAGAGATGTGCTCTTTACTTATGAGTTGATCAACTCGCCGCAGGTAGTCTCACCCTACACCTCTACATTTCGTATGGTCAAGTCGGTTGAGGTTCTTGGTGAACTCACATTAAAGGTGACGTATAAAGAGCCATACTTCAAAGCACTGGAACTCTGGATGAGCGGTATCTTGCCCTACCACCTGTTAAAAGATGAAAAAAACATCATGAGCTCGAAGTTCAATACACATCCTGTCGGTACCGGCCCTTATCGGTTGACAAAACTGGAGTTCTCAAAAAATATTGAGTTGAGTGCCTATGATGAGTACTTTGAGCACAGAGCTAAAATAGACAAGATCATCTACCATGTCATCCCTGATGCCAATACACGCTTTCTGATGTTAAAGACAGAGAAGATCGATATCGGTTCACTCGAAGCGATGCAGATCGAACGCCAGATCGAACCCTCGTTTTTTGATAACTATAAAGTCATTGAAGAGATCGCTCACGCCTACACCTATCTGGGGTTAAACCTTAGACGAGAGAAGTTCCAAGACCCTCGTGTTCGTGA
>JAUVKK010000054.1 GCA_030596305.1 Helicobacteraceae bacterium
GAGCGTAGCAACGCAGCAAGTGCGCCGCTATTTTAGTTTTTAGAAGTGTCTACGATTTTGTTTGCTGAAATCCATGGCAACATCTCACGAAGACTATTACCAGTTTTAGTAATCAGTTTCTCTTTATCGTTAGTACGCTCAGCGTTCATACGAGGGTAACCTGATTGACCTTCAAGGATGAAGTCTTTTGCAAAACGGCCATCTTGAATTTCAGTAAGGATGTCACGCATCGCTTGCTTAGACTCAGCATTGATAACACGTTTACCAGAAACGTAGTCCCCGTACTCAGCAGTGTTAGAGATAGAGTAACGCATATCAGCGATACCACCCTCGAACATAAGGTCAACAATAAGCTTTAGCTCATGAAGACACTCAAAGTATGCTAACTCTGGAGCGTAACCCGCTTCAGTCAATGTTTCGAAACCGGCTTGTACCAGTGCAGAAGCACCACCACAAAGTACTGCTTGCTCACCAAACAGGTCAGTTTCAGTTTCGTCTTTAAACGTTGTCTGGATGATCGCAGTACGTCCACCACCGATAGCCGAAGCGTAAGAAAGAGCAAGCTCTTTAGTTGTACCTGAAGGGTTAGAACCAACAGCGATAAGATCTGGAATACCACCACCACGTACAAATTCAGAACGAACAGTGTGACCTGGTGCTTTTGGAGCGATCATAGTAACATTGATGTTAGATGCAGGTTGGATACGTCCATAGTGGATGTTAAAACCATGACCAAATGCGATAGTATCACCAGCATCTAAGTTAGGTGCGATCTCTTCAGCATAGATCTCAGCTTGATTCTCATCTGGAAGAAGAATCATAACAACTTGAGCTGCTTTAGAAGCCTCTGCGATAGTCATAACTTGAAAGTTTTTAGCTTCAGCTTTCGCCCAGCTAGATCCACCTTTACGAAGACCAATAACTACTTCAACACCAGAATCACGTAGGTTTTCTGCGTGTGCGTGTCCTTGAGATCCGAAACCGATCATTGCAACTTTTTTGCTTTTGATAAGTTCGATATTACAGTCTTTGTCATAGTAAACATCTAATGCCATAAATAGTCCTTCTTGTTATACCTCTTTTCGAGGTGAAAATTTCGCGGATTATACCTAAAGTAATTGAAAGATTAGTTTATAGCGAGCTTAGTCGTTACAAGTTAAGCTTATCTTTTAATTTAAGCGTGATAAAATTCACTCACTAAATTAATAATGGGTACTTTAACGAATACCCTGATCATGGATATAAATATGAAAAAGTTTAATGTATTAAAAGAGATCATCGTTGTCTTGCGTTCAGACCTTATAAAAGCGATCAACACAAACCAAGAGTTTGCTATTAACTACAGAGGTGAGGTTGTCACTTCTCCCTATGCAGAAAAAGAGATCTTTGTCTTTAAAGGCAAGGCGCAAGCACCAAAGGTATCAGCACTTTCCATGCCAAAACCACAGACAATCGCAGAGATCTTAGGTACAAACTATAAGGTAGTTGAAGATGAAGGTCGTGTCTTGATCAAGGCATCTGGAAACTGGCAAGAGCTTATCAACATCAACATGCCAAATACAGACTATGATGATACCACCGCTGATGGCGTTGCCGAGTTTGCTGACAAAGAGATGGAAAACATTGGTTGGCATGGAGATGAGTTTAATATTGACTATCGAGAGATGGTCGAAGAGTTAGAAGAGAAGGCAGATGGTATTATTCTCTGTGTTGAACAAGAAGATCCTTACCAGTTCAGCGGTATGGGTATTCTCCTTGACATTCCACAAGCCAAAGAGGCCCTTTACAGCTTCTGTCAAACTAAGGCTAAAGAGAAGATCGCTACTGACCCTGAATTCGCTGTTGATAACTTAACAGACGACGAAGAGGAAGCAGCCGAGTTTTTTAAGGTACTATAATTTCACGCCAAAGGAGCAAAAGCCTTCTTCAGCCTCCAGCGATGCTATGCATAACGCCTTTGGTTCCAAATCTAGAAAAGCCAAGCAGTTGGCTTTTTTTACGATTCTCATGCTAACACTAAGTTCTGCTCGGCGCAGCACCCACGCACAGACAAGCCGTGCTTTTATCTGACTCTTAAATTAACTGGGATTCGCCCTTAGCCAGCGTTCTAAGATGATCTTAGCCGCTATCGAGTCCACTCTTCCGTCACGTTTATACTTCACCTTACCCTTGATCATATCTTCTGCTTCGATAGAGCTACCAGCCTCATCTTGATGATGCACAGGGCCTTGAAAGTCAACTAGGTTCATAAAGTGAGCAACGCGACGACGCATCTCCTCTTCAGAACTGCCACCCATCGGTATACCGATAACAACAGCATCCGCTTCCCATTCAGCGATAATTTTTCTGACAGCTTCTGATGCCTGATTACGATTTTTACGCTCTACTGCCTCTAGTGGTGTGACAATTCCCTGCCCGCCACTATATGCCAGACCTATGCGTTTAAGACCTAAGTCAATTGCTACTATTTTCAATTTATTTTCCTAAACAGAACGAGCCGAACATCTTGTCCAGCATCTCTTCATTGTCAAAAGGTCGAGTGATCGAAGCCATGGCGTGAATAGCTTGATTCATATGAAAAGAGAAGATCTCAAGATCCTGATCTCCAAGCGGTTCGATCGCTTCACCGATCTCGCTCAGGGTACTTTTTACCGCTTCGATCTGACGAGATGATATCAGCATGATCTCATCAGAGATATTTTGCTTATCCATGATTATTTTCAGACTGTCTATTAACCGTGTATCACTCTCTTTTGCACTAATTTCCATTGGTGAGAACTCATCTATGACACTTTTGTCCAACTTCTGCGCAAGGTCTTGTTTGTTAACTACACAGATGAACTCTCTATCCTCTTTATGTGCATTCATCAACTCAATGATCTTTCTATCTTCCGCATCAAGCGCACGACTTCCATCAAAAATGGCAATGACAATGTCACTCTCTTCAACTGCTTCAATAGAGCGTTCGATCCCGATACGTTCTATCTCATCACCCGCTTCACGAATACCTGCAGTGTCGATAATACGGATAATATGTGAGCCTATCTTGACCTGCTCTTCAATAGTGTCACGCGTTGTTCCTGCTATCTCACTTACAATCGCACGATTATAATTCAATAGAGAGTTAAGTAGTGAACTTTTACCGACATTCGGCTTACCGATCAATGAGACCTTAAAGCCCTGCATCAGACCTTGACGACTCTCACTAGCCTGAAGTGTTCGGTTCAGGTTAATCGAGATGTCAGCAAGACGCGCCTGTATTTGCTCAATAAGGTCTTGAGGAAGGTCCTCTTCCGCATAGTCAATCGTTACTTCAGAGTAAGCTAAAGCATGCAGAAGCTGGTCACGCACCTCTTCGACATACTCACGTAGTGAACCCTTCATCTGCTTAGCCAGGATCTTTGCAGCATCTTCACTCTTCGCTTCAATAAGCTGTGCAATAGCCTCTGCTTCAGTGAGGTCTATACGTCCATTCATAAAGGCACGTTTAGAGTACTCACCCGGCTCAGCCAGTCTAGCACCGGCATCCAACGTTGCCTGCAAGATCTCCTGCGCTACAACAACCCCGCCATGACACTGAAACTCAACAACATCTTCACCGGTAAAGCTTTTAGGCCCTTCGAAATAGATAGAGATCGCTTCATCGATCAGTTCATCATTAGCATTATAAAGTGGTGTCAAGTGGGCATAACGAACAGTAAAAGCGTCGCGTTTTGTCACTGTTTTAGCAATAGAAAGTGCTTCTTCACCACTTAGACGAATGATGGCAATAGAACCAACACCATAAGCGGTAGCAATAGCAGTAATCGTAGAATTCATAAATGTTCCAATATATATAGTAATGAAATTTTAGCGAAAAAGTAGAAAAATGAGAACAGTGACTCGTGGATTCCTGACTTCGCAGGAATGACAAAACTATATAAACAACAATCATATGTTTAAAGTTTTAGATTTGGTGCAGGTTGTGCTGGATGTGAACCCGAAGGCGCACTAGTGTGCGTTGAGAGGTGAACTCCAGTGCAAGGTGCGCCGAAGCTAGAACTTTAAAAAGTTTTATTAGGTGTTGTAGCCATTTACAATTATGAACTTTGACCCATCACGCGTCGAGCGAATAGCAACGTATTTATCCGGATACTGATCACGAAGCTGCTTCAATGCGATCTGCACCAAAACACCGTCAAGTATTTTAGTCTGAGCCTTGCCATCACGGTCAATAGATTCGCATACACCAACCAGATAACGGGTAATCGACTCTTCCTGGTTTTTCAAAAACTCGGCGATCTCAAGACGAAGCTGGAAACCGTATTTGGCGTTGATCCAGTTAAATATCATATAAGATAGAGCCTTGTAGCGGTACCCTTCTTTACCAATAAGAAGTGCCGCATCATTACCATTAAAATCGATCATCAAGGTATTTTCATCATAAACAGTGACATCGATCTCATTTAGTTCAAAGCAGGTCTTGGAAAAGAGTGTATTGATCTGCTCTTTTACTTCTGAAGCGATGGTATCAATGTCATCAAAAGCTTCATCTTCCTCATCATCAAACATACCTTCGATGGCATCGGCGATATAGTCGTTTTGTTCATCTTCATCATCTTGATCAGTGACAAAAGAGGCTGGTAAGATGGTCTCATTCAAGATACGTTGCTGAGGCTTTGCAGACTCTTTTTTAACTGGCTTGTCTTCAACTTTTTTATCTTCTTGTGGCAGCTCTTCTTCAACTGTTTCAACTGCAGATTCTACTGCCTTTTCAACAACTGATGATGCACTCTTTGCAATTGTCTCTTTACGCAGAGCCACAATGATGGCACTTTTGGCAAAGAGCCCTAAAAAACCGCCAGATGGGTGTTGAACGATCTCGACTTGGAGCTCTGTCACAGAACACTCTAACTGTTGAGCCGCTTCTGAATAAGCGATCTCAAGTGTTTTTGATTCGATCTTAAGCATTACTACTTACCTTCTTCTTTTGAAGCGTTAGCGGCTTTGAGTGCCTTCATCGCTGCAAACTGTTTGTTAACGATGAACTGCTGTGTAATTGAGAAGAGGTTATTTACAAACCAGTAAAGCACAAGCCCCGCAGGGAATGTGATAAAAAAGAATGTAAAGATAATCGGCAGGTACTTAAAGATCTTCTCTTGCATAGGGTCTGTAAAGTTGTTAGGCGTAATGTGCTGCTGATAGAACATCGTCGCACCCATCAAGATAGGTAGAACAAAGTAAGGATCCATACGTGAAAGATCATTTACCCAAAGGATCCACTCAGCACCCTGAAGCTCAACTGCATTCAGAAGTACACGATAGATCGCAAAAAAGACAGGGATCTGAAGTAACAACGGCAGACAACCGCCAAGTGGGTTAGCACCCTCTTTTTTATAGACTTCCATAACAGCCGCATTCATACGCTGTGGATCGCCTTTGTGCTTGGCTTGCATCTCTTTGACCTTAGGTGCAACATCTTTCATCTTCTGCATAGAGAGCATACCTTTGTATGTCAGTGGGAAAAGGATCATTCTAATAATCAGTGTCAGTGCGATGATCGCCCAACCCCAGTTTCCAAAGAGACCATGTAACCACAATAGAACACTAAAAAGTGGTGCTGCTGCAAATGTGAACCAACCATACTCGATCGCATTCACAAGTACAGGATCGATCGATTTTAGTACTTTATAATCTTTTGGTCCGATATAGCCGTTAAATGTAAAGTTTTTAGAACCGTCTACATAGACAGTCGGATTATCTTCACGGTCACGGTCAACCGTAACAGTAACATTTGGGTTCAGACCATAGATGATCGATGCAAAGTACTGATCGAACGACGACGTTAGGTGAACATCGTTAAATGTCTTACGTCCCTCAGCATCTTCATCTTCAATGATCTCAGTCAATCCATCAGCATGATAGACCATCGCACCATGTACAGCCATCATCATCTGGCCTTCACGAGAGACGTGTTGACCTAAGTAGACAAAGTAACGGGTATCGTTAGAGAGAGCGATGTTAGCATCATAGTGACCATCAGCATAGACCGTCAGTTTTTTAACAACGGTCTGATTACTTAATGTTTGCTGCATCGTAATAATGACTGAGCCGCCTTCATCGATGTTCGCTTCACGTACACTAGTTGTGTAAGGAGTACTAAGAGACTCTTTATTCATATCAGCATCAGCAAAACGGATGTGAAGCGGTTTTGTTCCCACTTGTGCGACCATCTCTGAGTGAACATTATCGTTGTCGTTATACTTCTCAGCTTTGAGAACTTTAGAGGCGATACGGCCAAGTGTATCGATCGTCATACTGAAATCAGCAGACTCAATGCGTACCAGGTTACTAGAGTCTGATGACGAAAGTTGCTCATCAACTGCTACCGTATGGTCTAGATTGGCATTTGGCATTGCCGATGTTGTTGTTGATTGTACAGCTGTATTTTGTGTTTGAACTGTTGCATTGGCTTCTGAATCAACCTGTTCAGGCGGGAAAATAGCGGTGTACGCTACAAAAAACACAAATGAGAGGACTACAGCTAAAATAAGACGTTGATTAGCAGACATATTGTTTAACAAGGACTACCCTTTAAATCGGAAATTTTTTATAATAGAAATTTTTTTGTTCTTTGTCGGAACGAGCCAAAATTTTATCTTATTA
>JAUVKK010000022.1 GCA_030596305.1 Helicobacteraceae bacterium
GCCCATCATTATAAAGTTTGAAGATAGCTGTATTAAAGTGATCAACAAAGGGGAACCGTTAAAAGAGGATTTTAATGCTTATCTGAAAGCCTTTGCCCGGGACCGTACCTACCACAGTATAGAGGGAATGGGACTTGGACTCTATATTGCCAATGAGATCATTGAGAAGCATGGGTATGCTCTGCAGTACGAATACATAAATGGTTCCCACTACTTTAACATCTGCCTTTAAAAAGTTCTAGCTTCAGCGCATCTAACGTACACTGATATGACTTTACTCTTTACTAAATATACATTTAGTATTTTTAGTTTGAGATATCGTGCATTAGCACGCTATCGGTCAGATGTTTGATACAATCTACACTAAATCTAAAACTTTTTACGTTCTCTTACTTTCTGGTAATTAATAAAAATAATCTCATAAATCCTACTAATCTGTGGGGAAAAACTAACGATAAAAACTCTTTTCTTTTCTAAAAACCAACGTAACTTTCTGATAAAAAGCACTTTTCTTCGCTTGTTTATAAACCGTTTATGATCCATATAAAAAGCGTATATTTGATTGATTTATACTGTTCATATATAAAAAGAAAAAGGATCTAAAATGACAAGAGAACTAAATTCGCAGTGTAATACTCCACTAAATGGAGTATTACCCAAGCTAATCGCTTCAACACTAACCTCTGTGGCTCTATTGAGCTCAACACTTCTTTCTCAAGAGATAGATGTAAAGATAACAAACAATACAAACGGTATTTTCTTCACACCTCTTTTAGTCTCAGCTCATCCAGCTACAGCAGCACTATTTACGAGTGGAACGGTTGCATCGGCTAATCTACAGGCAATGGCAGAAGGCGGTGACATCTCTGGTCTTTCTGCTGACTTGGTACTTGAAAATGCTGACAGTGTTGAAAACCCTGCCGGCGGTCTTCTTGCTCCGGGAGCTTCAACGATGACATCCCTCTCAACAGCAGTAGAGAACACAAACCTCTCTGTTGTTGGAATGATGTTACCGACAAATGATGGTTTTGTCGCACTTAACAACTGGGAAGTGCCAACTGTAGTTGGCACATATACGATCAACATCAATGCGTATGACGCCGGAACGGAAGCCAACAGTGAGCTGATCACCGATATTCCTGCTGACCCGGGATCTAAAGCCGGTACAGGTGCGACAGGTGTAACGACTGCCATTGAGGGGTATGTTCATATTCATCGCGGAAGCATCGGTGACAGTGATGCTTCTGGTGGAGCAAGTGATCTTAATGTAAGTGCGCATCGTTGGCTAAATCCGGTCGCAACGATTACAGTTACGGTGAAATAAGATGTTACGAGAAATAATTTTAGGCAGTGCCATACTGGTAACGAGCCTCGGTTTCAGCGCATGTTCTGACAGTTCGTCTCATTCTATGAAAACGCCTTCTTATGAGATCAGTGTCACTAATCTAACAGCAGGACAGCCAATGTCGCCATTGGCAGTTGTACTGCACAATGAGAACTATAAGGTCTACACCTTGGGTGAGAGTGCCAGTGTTGCACTTGAAAACCTTGCTGAAGGCGGAGACAACAGTGTGCTTATTGATACGTCAACAGGTACAACGGATGTAGAACAGAGCTTTTCTGCTTCAGGTCTTATAGCCCCAGGTGTGACGGTGGGTGTAACGGTAGACAGCAATGCTGGACACCTCTCTTTAGCTACCATGCTTGTCAATACTAATGACGGCTTTATAGGGTTGAATGCTTATGACCTGTCATTGCTCTCCAAGGGAGATGAAGTGACAGTTGAACTTCCGACGTATGATGCAGGTACAGAGGTCAATAGTGAGACCTCAGGCACTGTTCCTGCACAAGGCGGTGAAGGTTTTAATGCTGACAGAGATGACAGTAATGGACTCGTCCGTATTCATGCAGGTGTTGTGACAGCTGATGATGGTCTGAGCAGTTCAGCATTAAGTTCGATTCACCGCTTTGACAATCCGACAGCCAAGGTGACTATCAAACGAATCTACTAAATGTTATCTTCTTCTGCTATTGTGGAAGAAGATCCTCTATTGGTAAAGATAAAAAGCTTATATCAGCAAATTGTACTCTTATTATACAAACACCATTTCTTCGTTTTCTAACGTAACTACTAAGGGCACCCTCCTGATTAGTCTCTTTTTGCTATTATTACAAAATTATATATATTTGAAGAAGAGATTATGGCTAAGAAAAAAGTATTGATCGGGATGAGCGGCGGGGTTGATTCGACCGTTGCAACGATGCTGTTACAAGAGGACGGTTATGAGGTTGAAGGTCTCTACATGCGTCTGCACTCCAAACCGGGCTACCATGAAGTCCATCAGGCACGTGCCCAAAAAGCGGCAGATTTTTCGGGAGTAAAACTCCATGTTCTCGACCTGGAAGAGACCTTTAAAGAGAAGGTCATCAACCCCTTTATCGAGACCTACAAAGAGGGTAAAACACCAAACCCTTGTGCTTTGTGTAACCGTAGTCTGAAGTTTGGCGAGATGATGAAGTTCGCAGACAAGGTTGGTGCTGATTTCCTGGCAACCGGGCATTACATCCAACATGACGGTACCTATCTTCTCCAAGCCGAGGATGATACTAAAGATCAATCTTATTTCCTCTTTTATATTGACAAAGCTATTGTCCCCCGTCTTATCTTTCCTCTGGGCACACGCCATAAAAAAGATATTAAAGATTATGCTGCCAAGATCGAAGGCCTGGAGTCTTTTGCATCGCAGGCGGAGTCAAGTGAGATCTGTTTTGTTGAGACGACCTATACTGATGTTTTAAAAGACTATGTCCAAGTCGACCAGCCTGGTGAAGTCCTTGATGCAGAGGGTAATGTGGTCGGAGAGCATAAAGGTTATATGCACTACACCATTGGTAAACGTAAAGGTTTCACAGTAAAAGGGGCGCATGATCCACACTATGTGACCAAGATCATTCCCGAAAAGAACCAGATCGTTGTCGGCTTAAAACCGGAGCTGGAGTGTTTTGATGTTGAACTTACAAATCTCAATATGTTTGATGACCGCACCAGCTTTGATACCACTGTCAAACTGCGCTACCGTACCCATGCTGTACCATGTCATGTAGAGATCAGCGGCGATAGTGCGACTATTAAACTGCAAGAACCGGTTCTTGGTGTCGCTTCAGGACAGGCCGCTGTCTTTTACGATGATGACAAGCTCATTGGTGGCGGTTGGATCGTCTGATTTAGGAAAGTAGATACTGCTAAATCTGTATCTAAACAGTGCTATTTTTCTTTCTTTACCCACTCCTCAGACTCTCACGATATAATTGCATTAATATTTAATTACCAAGGTAACCCATGCGCGGATATAAGATTTTTGCCGGTACTTCTTCTGTTGACTTTGCTCAAGCGATCTGTAAGACACTTGACGTTCCTGTAGCCAAGGCTGATATTAAACGTTTTTCTGATGGTGAGATCTCAGTTCAAATTGCTGAAAGTGTTCGTGGACGTGACATCTTTATCGTTCAGTCTACAGGAGCACCGTCTAACGACAACCTCATGGAACTGCTTATTATGACCGATGCACTTCGTCGTTCATCTGCAAGTTCGATTACAGCAGTTGTCCCTTACTACGGTTATGCACGCCAAGACCGTAAAGCGGCACCGCGTGTACCTATTACAGCTAGACTGGTAGCAGACATGTATGAGACTGCGGGGATTGATCGTGTTGTCACTATTGATCTTCATGCCGGTCAGATACAGGGCTTCTTTAACATTCCGGTAGACAACCTTTATGGCTCTATCATCTTTAAAGAGTACGTTCAGTCTAAAAACTTTAAAAACCCTATTGTCGCTTCACCGGACATCGGTGGTGTTGCACGTGCACGTTACTTTGCTAAGCAACTTGGTTTAGAGATGGTCATCGTTGATAAACGTCGTGAAAAAGCAAATGAGTCAGAAGTGATGAATATCATCGGTGATGTTGAAGGCAAAGATGTCATCATCGTAGATGACATGGTCGACACAGCGGGAACAATGGTCAAAGCTGCAGCAGCACTTAAAGGCAAGGGTGCTACGTCAGTAATGGCGATCGCTACTCACGGTGTTTTAAGCGGTAAAGCCTACAACAACCTTGACAATGATGCTTTGGACGAACTTTGTATTTCAGACACACTGGTCACTAAACCGCATGACAGCATCACGGTACTTAGCGTTGCACCTCTCTTTGCTGAGGTTATTCGTCGTGTTTACCACAACGAGAGTGTCAACTCACTTTTCGCATAGCGAAACCCCAAATTTTAGCGGCTTCGGCCGTCTCTTCGGATAAATATGAAAATAGATCACATTAGAAACTTCTCCATCATCGCCCACATCGACCATGGTAAATCGACCTTGGCAGACCGTATTATCCAAGAGTGTGGTTCGGTCAGTGACAGAGAGATGACCTCTCAGATGATGGACACGATGGACATCGAACAAGAGCGTGGTATTACGATTAAAGCACAGTCTGTTCGCCTTGACTATGTCAAAGACGGTAAACACTATAACCTTAACCTCATAGACACACCGGGCCATGTTGACTTCTCTTACGAAGTGAGCAAGTCACTTGCCTCGTCTGACGGAGCACTGCTTATTGTTGATGCTGCACAGGGTGTTGAGGCACAGACTATTGCTAATGTTTATCTGGCCTTGGATAATGACCTTGAGCTTCTTCCTGTTATTAACAAGATAGATCTTCCTTCTGCAGAACCGGAACGTGTAGCAGAAGAGATCGAGACAACGATAGGTATCGACGCTACTGATGCACTGATGATCTCTGCAAAATCTGGTCTTGGTATTCCTGAACTTTTAGAAGCGATTGTCGACCGTATTCCGGCACCAGAGGGTGATCCTGATGCACCGACTAAGGCGATCATCTATGACTCGTGGTTTGATCCGTACTTGGGCGCTTTGGCACTGGTACGTGTCTTTGACGGACAGATCACTAAAAATCAGAATGTACTGTTGATGAGTACAAAAGAGCACCACCAGGTTCTAGACCTGATGTATCCGCATCCGCTTAAACGTCAAAAGACAAAAGCGATCAAGACCGGTGAGATCGGTATTGTCGTCTTGGGACTTAAAGAAGTCCACTCTGTCAACGTTGGTGACACTATTACGGACCTAAAAAATCCGACAGCTGAACCAGTAGGTAAATATGAACCGGCAAAACCATTTGTCTTTGCGGGTATGTACCCGATTGACACAGACAAGTTCGAAGACCTGCGTGATGCACTGGACAAACTGAAACTAAACGACTCTTCTCTCTCTTATGAGCCGGAGACATCTGTTGCCCTTGGTTTTGGTTTTCGTGTCGGTTTCTTGGGAATGCTGCATATGGAGGTCATCAAAGAGCGACTTGAACGTGAGTTCGGCCTTGATCTTATCGCAACGGCACCTTCGGTTGTCTACCATGTCCATATGAACAACGGTGAGATGATAGAGGTACAAAACCCTTCTCAACTACCGGAAGTAAACTATATTGACCATATTGAAGAGCCGTACGTCCGTGCAACGGTCATCACACCAACCGAGTACCTTGGTAATGTGATGAACTTGCTTGTCTCTAAACGCGGTGTGCAAGAGAAGATGGACTATCTTAATGAAGAGCGAGTTCTTTTGGAATATTCGGTTCCAATGAATGAGATCGTCGTAGGCTTTTATGATACTTTGAAGTCTATCTCTAAAGGCTACGCATCATTTGACTATGATCCTATCGGTTTCCGTCAAGGTGACCTGGTCAAGCTTGATGTTAAAGTGGCAGGCGATGTTGTCGATGCACTCTCTGTCATCGTACCTAGGACATCAGCAGACTCTCGCGGTCGTGCACTTGTTAAAAACATGAAAGAGATCGTACCACGTCAGCTCTTCGAAGTGGCGATCCAGGCCTCTTTAGGCAGTCGTATCATCGCTCGTGAGACGGTTAAGTCTATGGGTAAAAATGTTACGGCCAAATGTTACGGCGGTGATATTACCCGTAAACGTAAACTTCTTGAGAAACAGAAAGCGGGTAAAAAGCGCATGAAGTCTATCGGTAAGGTCAACCTGCCACAAGAAGCATTTATGTCTGTCCTAAAAATGGACTAATTAAAACTTTCAGCTTCGGTGCAATTAGCACTTTAGTTCACCTCTCGACGTACCGATGTACGCCTTCGGGATCACTTCAGCACAACTTACACCAAATCTAAAAGTTTTAATCCCTTGTATAATACAGTTCTCTTCTTTTTATAGTAGTTTAAAAAAATTAATATTTATGTTTGTTTATGAAAATATATAATATTATCAATTAAAAGTTGAGTAAATATAAGTGAAATGTCTATTGTGCTCGTCATGGTCTCTTCAACATATCTGTAGAGATTGCCAAACAGAAAATCTCCAACCCTCATTTTACAAACGCAAGATCCGTGGTAATATTGACGTCTACTCTTTTTATAAATATAGAGATATTGAAAAACTGCTTCACACTAAACACACTGACCTTGGTCACTACATCTACTCCATTCTGGCAAAGATTGCTTTTAGACGTTTTGCTGAGAACTTTAGTTTTGAAGAGGATGTTGCTTCTCTTGGTGTTGATGAACATGTGAAACATGGCTACTCGCATACTGCTATTTTAAACAAAACGTTAAAGTCTGAGCATATTCATCCTAGGTTTAACAAGATAACTGCTGGCAGCAGTGACACCTATTCAGGTAAAAGCTTCCAGTACCGACTTTTACATCCACGGAGGTTCAAAGTGAAACCATTTAAAGAACAGTTTGTGATCTTAGTTGATGATATTGTTACAACAGGAATGACACTGACTCAGGCCGTAGAAGCATTGGAAAAAGAGGGCAAAGAGGTTATCTTCTGCCTGACGTTGGCCGATGCTGAAAAGAAGTAGTCTTGTTTAAAGAGACTAACTTCGATTAGGGTAGGGTTCTCGCATACTCATTCGCGTATCAATGATAGATCGTCCGATGGTAAAGTGGTACATCGTCTGAAAGGTCTCATCTTCAAAGCCTAACATGCGGTGCATCACATCATCGAGGTAACAGCCTATTCCTGTAGCGTCAAGACCGAGTACTGTCGCTTCAAGGTAGAGCTGTTGACCTATCTCACCACACTCCCAATAGAGCTCTTTATATTCATGGGCACCATACGTCTCTATAGGCTCTCTGAACTGGGTGATCATTCCTAAAGAGAAGGCCCTGTCACCGGCAATATCTTGAGAGCAGGAGATAAACTTGGCTTGAGAGCGGAAGTCACCTTTTTCCAGAAGATAGAGGTTCTCTATCTTCTGCTCTTGCCATAGAAAATCATTTCGAGTCAGACGTTTAAGGGCACTTTTGTGCTCACTGTTACGAATATAGAAATAAAGTCCTGACGCGAAGGTCTCTACATCATGCACAAATATAACAAAATGAACGCGCTCTCTATAACTATCGACAGGTGCTGCAATAGAGTGCAACATCTGTCTGAACTGCTCCAGAGAGATGTGTGTACGTGCAAAGTCCATTGCTTGAGCACTGCGTCGTTTTAAGATGACCTCTTTAACGCTTTTGTTATTTGGAATACGTTCAACTATAGATGTTTGAACATCTAGTCTAGGGATAGATATTGTATCAGTCTGTGATGCTTTCATAGCAAGATCGACTGCTTCCCAAGGGTGATGCGCACGGCTTAACAAGTTTGCTTTGCCTTGATACTGGGAAGGAATATCTTTGAACAGCAGAGAGAGATCATGCTCACTTTGTGCAGATTCACTGATATTCAGCAGTGTCTGCCCTATCTCCGGTTCGCTAATCTCGTAACGCTCTTTTTGGTCAAGTCCAATCAATCTTTCAAGGTCATTTATGGCTAATGATTCTACTTTAGATGCCTGTAGCCCCAAGGTGCTTGCACTGACTTTGAGCGCTTTCATGGCATGCCCGAGGTCCATGTTTACATAACGGAAGCAGCGTTCACCATACTTCCACATCTCTCGCCATGTAATAGAACTCAGTGCAACAAAGCAGCCGTGCTCTTTCTGCTCTCTCCAGTAGTCAGTGTCGAATTCAGCCAGGATCTCCAGAGCATGATCTTTTACGGAGTAGTGGGCAATGACACTTTTCTCGGAGATACCTTGAACCGGCGGTAAGACAATCGTGGCTTCAGTAGGTTGAAGATTGCCGCTGGAGGCGTTACAACGCAGTGCCCAACAGTCTCTACCCATGCATTTCCAAGCTGCTATACCAAGAGAAAATTGAAAGAGTTGTGCAATAGACTCCAGTGTGATCGGTGCCGAAGGAAGATGTGCTTCGCTCATGATAGCGTTGTAACTCATGGCAGGGTTTTCAAAAGCAAGAGGAAGTTCTACTAATCGTGTGCCTGTATAACTGCGAAAGGGATCTGGTTGTGTTGCCCAGTCCATATAACCTAGTGAAGCTGCATAACGATTTGGATGGTGTTTTGTACGTTGGTGGTAGTCAAAAATGATTTCTGTAGTGTTCATTACTTACCTATTCAGTTAATGATGGTGATTATAGAGGCCATTGTGTAAAACACTACTTCATTTGATAAGGTAGATTAACTTTTAAGAAAGTGGTAACAAGCTGTAGTGATTTTAAGTCTGAAAAGTAAACAAAGATACTTTTCTACCAAAAACATTTAGATCGTAAATGAGCTTATTTGTTCTTTGTAATAATAAATATATTTGTTATTGGATTAGAAGGCCCTAAAATAGGTATTTTATAGATATGAGTCATAAAGACTAAAGTATAGTTAGTCAATAACTATAAAGTATTACTTGACAGTAAATGACTCATGTGTTATAATTTGTCCAGAATTCAAGAAAGGAGTTACTAATACATTATGTCTGAAGAGAAAAAAAACGAAGAGACACCGACAGTAGAAGAGGAACTCGAAGAGCAGCTAGAAGCTCAAGAAGAGTCTGATATTGAAGAGGTCGAAGATGAATTGGTTACTTTACAAAATGAGGTAACTGCACTGCAAGATAAATACGCACGTGTCCATGCTGACTTTGATAATATCAAAAAACGCCTGGAACGTGAGAAGTATCAAGCACTAGATTACGCAAATGAGAAATTTGCAAAAGACATCATCCCTGTGTTAGATGCACTCGATGGGGCAATTAAAGCCAAAGATATGGAAGCTGATCCTGAGACACTGCTTGAAAAAGTAAGCGAAGGTGTTGAGCTGACTATGAAACAATTTTTAAGCGTATTGGAGAAACATGGTGTGACAGCGGTTGATGAAGATGCGCCGTTTGATCCGAATGTTCACCACGCAGTGCAGCAAGTAGACAGTCCTGATCATGAAAGTGGTCAGATCGTCAGTACCTTTCAAAAAGGGTACAAATATAAAGAACGAAC
>JAUVKK010000018.1 GCA_030596305.1 Helicobacteraceae bacterium
AGTTCGATTGGCGCAACACTCATCGGTGTAATGGTGTTGTCTACAATAAGTACGATCCCGTTACGGCTGGCAATGTCAGCAATAGCCCGGATGTCAGGCAGACGCATGTTCGGGTTACCGACAGACTCTAAAAAGATGATCTTTGTACTCTCATCAATAGCATCTTCTATTCTTTGAAACTCATCCACATCAAAAAACTGCGTGCTGATGCCAAAACGCGAAAGTGTCTCAGAAAAATAGGAGTACGTTCCACCAAAAAGACCGCCGATACTGATAATACTGTCGCCGCTTTTTAGCAGAGACATCGTTGCCAGTGTTGTTGCCGCCATGCCTGAACTTGTTGCAACCGCACCGACACCGCCATCCATCTCAGCTAAAATACCTTCCAATTTTCCTGATGTAGGGTTACCCATACGTGAATAGAGCGGCTTTTTGACACTTCCGTCAAAGATCCCTTCTGCAGTTTCAGGTGTGCCATAACCAAAAGCAGCTGACTGCGTGACTGCTGGGCTGACTGGGCCCTCTTTAGAACCAACATTTTGGACAAAATAGGTAGAAAACTCTTCAAAATTGTTCATTAATTAAAACCTTAGTCAGATTATTGCTTCCAAGCTCAAAGCAATCCTGCTGTAAAATAGTGCGAAATTATAACAAAAAGAGATAAGAGTGGCTAAACGTATTTTCATTACCGCAACCAATACAGATATAGGCAAGACTTATGTCACAAGCCATCTGTTAAAACATTATGCCTCCCTTGGCTTCAAGGTCGGTGTTATCAAACCTATCGAGACCGGTGTTGTTGAAGAGCCCCTTGACGGTTCACTGCTGCTCGCACTTGTCCAATCACTAAATGCAGAGATGGTAGAGCTCACGGTTGATGATATTGTTCCTATCCAGTTTCAACTGCCAGCTGCACCATACTGTGCCAACAGTGCCAAGAGTATTGACCTGTCAGTTGTTGATGAGGCGATTGACAAGATAGAATCCCTTTGTGACATCTTGATCATCGAAGGTGCCGGCGGACTTTATGTCCCCATTGACAAAGAGACAATGATCATTGACCTGATCGAGCGTTTTGAAGCAAAGGCGCTGCTTGTATCTCACTGCAGACTGGGGTGTATTAATGACACTATTCTCTCCATAAAAGCACTCCAAGAGAGAGACATTAATCTTGTCTGGACACTCAACTGTCACGCAGATGATAAGAGTTTTTCAACCGTTTCAGAACCCTATTTTAAAGATCAATATCCAGACTTCACCATCTTTAAAAATGATATTGCCAAAATAGCCGATACACTTTTGCTATAATCACGTTAATAATTCAGAGGAGATGATGATGCAGCACCTTATACGAACGGACGACTTTACTGTAGAGGAGATCAACGGACTGCTACAAGATGCTGAGATCTTTTCAAAAGGCGGTTTTGACCGTGTCTTACAAGACAAACTGATCATCACCCTCTTCTTTGAGAACTCCACACGTACAAAAAGTTCTTTTGAGATCGCAGCAAAACGTCTTGGCGCAGAGATCGTTCACCTCGATGTGGCAAAAAGCTCTACCAAAAAAGGAGAGACCCTTGTTGACACAGCGACCAACCTTGATGCCATGGGACCCCATGCCATCATCGTCCGCCACTCTGACGCCGGTGTGCCTAAAATCCTCTCAAACCATACCCAGGCCTCCATCATCAATGCGGGTGACGGTGCACACGCACACCCAACCCAGGCCCTGCTCGACCTTTTTACCCTGACACAGCACTTTGGTGATTTAAAGGGCAAACGTATCGCTATCGTCGGCGATATTAAAAACTCTCGTGTTGCCAACTCCAACATCGAACTTTTGACACGTTTTGGTCTTAAAGTCACACTTGTTGCACCCCCTCAATTTATGCCGGCAACCGACCTGCCTAATACCTATCATCTTGAAGATGTCATCGACGATGTCGACATCATCATGAGCCTTCGAACTCAGACAGAGCGCCACTCTCAACAGTCATACGCTTCACTCAAAGATTATGCAAGTGACTTCTGCCTTACAAAAGAGCTGGTCGGGGACAGAGATCTTATTATCTTACATCCGGGACCGGTACATCGTAACATCGACATCGATGATGCTCTGTTGGCAGACGATCGTTGTAAAGTACTCCAACAGGTCGCTAACGGGGTCTCAATGCGTATGGCTATACTTAAAAAACTAATTGATGATCAATAAAATATCTAAACTCGCCTCCCAAGGCACCCCCTTTCTGCTTATCAGTGATTTTAAAGCAGAAAAACTTCTTGTCTATACCCAGGACGAGCTGCTAAAAGAGGATATTGAATTCTCCTTTACCCCAACGGCTGTACTGGAACCTACTCCGCTTACAAAACAGCCTATCGATTACCAAACATACAAACTCGGCTTTGACAAGATCATAGAGCATATCAAAGCCGGAGAGACCTATCTGCTCAACTACACCTGCTCAACACCTATTGACTGTACCCTCTCGCTCAAAGAGATCTACCAAAAGGCCCATGCGAAATTCAAACTCCGTTACAAAGATGATTTTGTCTGTTTCTCACCGGAACGTTTTATAAAAATCGAGGGTGCGACCATCTCCACCTACCCCATGAAAGGGACTATTGACGCCGCAGTTCCTAATGCACAAGAGAGCATATTGAATAATGAAAAAGAGATGGCAGAGCACATCATGGTCGTTGACCTTCTACGTAACGACTTAGGCATTGTCGCACGCAACATCAAGGTTGAAAAGTTTCGTTATATCGATCATCTGAAAACAGGAGATAAAGAACTGCTGCAAGTCTCTTCCAAGATCACAGGTGAGTTACCACCTTCCTGGCGAAAAGAGTTCGGCAGTATCATCAACGCACTTCTGCCTGCAGGCAGCATCAGCGGTACCCCAAAAAAGAGTACGGTAAAGATCATTGAAGAGGTAGAGAGACATAAGAGAGGTTTTTTTACCGGTATATTTGGCTATTTTGACGGTCGGAATTTTGACAGTGCCGTGATGATACGTTTTATTGAAAAACAAAATACTCAACTCATTTATAAAAGCGGTGGTGGTATTACACTGGACAGTCAAGCGGAAAATGAGTACCAGGAGATGATCGACAAGATCTATATTCCATAAAGAGTTCTACTTAATCACACCTCTAAAAACTCAATTTAACACTTCTTGTAGTAAGATTAACTTTTCTAATAGGATAAATTTTGGTGACACATCTCAAAAATAGATTTTTACAATGTCTTAACAGTAATATGGATTTTGACGATCAGGATTTTGACGACAAGCTTCGCCACAATATTATCAATCTGACCGTGTTTCTTGCCATATTCGGTCTACTGTTCGGTATGACAAACAACTTGCTTAAGGCAGACTATACCGGTGTCACTGTTAATATTTCTGCTATTGTCATCTTACTTGTCACCGTCTCTTTTTTACGTATAAAAAAAGAGAAGTTCGAACTTATCATGACAATCTTGACAATCGAATTTATAACTCTCTTTAACCTGTTGCTCATGATCTCAGAACCGGCAGCGCTTAAACACATCTGGCTGATCACTTTTCCGGCACTGATCTTTTTTTACAAAGGGACGAAGGCCTGGCTAACCTGGGTCGTCATCTTTATACTTTCACTCTTCCTGACAAAACTTCAGCCATTTTATCCTATCAACTATACCTACGGCGAGATCGTCTACATTTCAGTCGTTATTATCACAATGACAGTGATCATCTACTTTTATAAAAGTCGTATCGATATCGGAAACCAGACCATTATAGAGCAAAAAGAGCAACTCGAAGCCCTCACTAAAGAGCTGGAGTCCAAGGTTGAAGAGAAGACTAAAGAGCTTAGAGAACTTAACCTCAGTCTTGAAGAGAAAGTGGAAGACAAAGCAAAGGAGCTTGTTGAAAAAGATGCTATGATCCTGGCACAATCACGCCAGGCAGCTATGGGGGAGATGATCAGTATGATCGCGCATCAGTGGCGACAGCCGCTCTCGACTATCACCCTGCAGATTGCAAACCTTAAGATCAACTCTCTGCTGGAAAAACAGACGGTTGAAGAGACCAATGATGCTCTCGAGCATATATCTGACACCATCATCTATCTCTCTGAGACCATCGATGATTTTCAAAGCTTTTTTAAACCTAACAAGCAGCAGGAGACACGAAGTATCTGTGAACTGGTAGAACGCGGCACTAACTTTGCAAAACCGCGTCTGCAAGTCGCCGGCATTGAAATACTCTATTCATGTGACGAAGAGGTCTATGTACTCACCTATCCTAACGAGTTCGCCCAGGTCATCATCAATATCATCAATAATTCCATCGATGCACTTTTGGAGCGGGCAGTAGACAAGCCAACTATCAAAGTGAAGATTGTTCATAGCGATCATACTATTGAGGTCAGTATCAGCGACAACGCCGGCGGTATTGACAAAAAGATCATCAATACTATCTTTGAGCCCTACTTCAGTACCAAAGGCAAAAATGGCACAGGACTGGGTCTCTATATGAGTAAAATGATCATTGAAAACGAGTTAAGCGGTACATTAAAGGTCAAAAACATCCGTAAAGGTGCTCAATTTACGGTTAAGATCCCTCTCTCCAACTAAGATCTATGGAACTGCTTTAAGCTAAGTTCTTCTCCAATTTCACATTCACATTTTCGCAAAATTGTTCAAAAGAGGGTAGTGATAAAGAAGCTTTGCGCTGTGCAGTCCCCCACATCGGCTCAGGAAAAAAGCTGTCTTCTTTAAAACGCGCCATAATGTGCCAGTGAACCAAAGGAACATAGTTTCCGAATGAGGCGATGTTGATCTTGGTAGGCTGATAGTAAGAGAGCATCTCTTTTTCAATAAGATCCAAAGCTATAAAGATAGCGCTCTTCTCTTCAAGAGTACACTCACTGAACTCTCTGCGTTCTACCTGTGTAAAGATCTTTAACCAAGGGATCTCGCTCTCTTCGATCTCAACACGGAGAAGTTCATTTTGAAACATCTTAGTGGACATGATCATCTTTACGGCGGCGTTTGTGACGACGTGTTTTTTCTCCTTGGCGTCTCTCTGAACGTTGATGTCGTCTTTCCGGTAGTTTACTCTCGTGTGTCAGTTGGTTCGCTTTTCTACGTCCTTGGTCAACACGACGATCTTTCATACCTGCGCGTCGCTGCTCTTTCCGTCGGTCTTTGCTACCACTGTAGGGATTACGAAATTTCAACCAAAGAAATATGATGACAAGTGCGCCAAAAAGAAGTCCAAATGTCTGTTTATCAAGTTCCATAAAAACCCTTATATATATAATATTAATTATGACTGTATTTTAACAGAAAAATATAAAATCATGGTTTCAAACAGGCATTATCCTGCCTGCTTTAAGAAGAGGAAAGTTATTTTGAAAAAGGTGAAAAAGGAACTAAGGCAGAACCCCAGGTAAGACCGCCGCCAAAGGCGTCAAGAAGCATCATCTCACCTGCTTTAAGTCCGCCTTCTTCGTAGAGATCATTGATCGCCATCGGAATAGATGCACCCGAAGTGTTACCATATTTGTGTACTGTCAAAACAACTTGGTCTTCACGCATCTTAAGCGCATCACCAACCGCTTTGATAATACGGTAGTTCGCCTGATGTGGCACAAAATGTGCAATATCATCAGATTCAAGATTATTGTCTGCCAGGATCTGTACGACATCTTTAGTCAAGGTACGTACTGCGATTTTAAAGGTCTCGTTGCCCTTCATCTGAATAAATGATGCTTCTGATTTGAGCTCATTTTGGTGAGGGTTGCCTGTTCCGCCATCCGGTGTCATCAAGAAATCACCCAGACTTCCGTCAGCAGCAATATGAAGGTCAAGGATCGCCTCATCTTTGTTATCTGTTGCTGAGATAACCGCTGCGCCCGCACCGTCACCGAACAAAATACAGGTTCCACGGTCAGTATAGTCAGTAATAGCAGACATCTTTTCAGAACCAACGATAAGAATGTTCTTCTTCATACCGGACTCAATAAATGCCTTAGCAATACCAAGAATATAGACAAAACCGGTACATGCTGCTGAGATATCAAAAGCAGGAACCTTGTCGAGACCCATCTTGTGTGCAACCACAGTAGCTGTAGAAGGCATGTTAAAGTAATCTGGAGAGATCGTGGCCATGACGATCATGTCGATGTCACTCTTTGCAAGACCAGAGCGCTCGATCGCTAGTTCTGCCGCTTTGACCGCCATATCAGAAGTGGTCTCATTTTTAGCCGCTATGCGACGTTCTTTGATACCTGTACGTTTTGTGATCCACTCATCCGTGGTATCGACCATCTTGGTCAAGTCTTCGTTAGAGAGAATTCTTTCTGGTACATAAGCACCAATAGAGCGGAAAGCAGCGTACATTATTTTCCTTCGTTTAGTTCAGTCAATGAGCGCTCGATGTGCTCGTTTACCCCGGTATCAACATAGCGGATCGCTTGGAAGATGGCATTTTTAATCGCTTTAGGATTACTTTTACCATGACCGACGATCGCACACCCTTTAATACCGATAAGCGGAGCACCGCCCTCTTCAGCATAGTCGATCTCTTTTTTCAGGAGTTTAAATACTTTACGCATCAAAAGGGCACCCGTGATCGCAATAGGTGATTTACGGATATAGTCTTTAATAAAGAAAGAGATGGTCGAAGCAACACCCTCAGCTGTTTTAAGCACTAGGTTACCGATGAACCCATCACAGACAACAACATCGCACTCGCCATTGAAGATATCACTGCCTTCAACGTTGCCGATGAAACCGTCATAACCCTGAAGCTTTTTAAAGGCTGCTTTTGTGACCTCGTTACCTTTTGACTCCTCTTCACCATTAGCTAGAAGACCGATACGAGGTTTTTTGACACCGACCATGTCCTGAGCATAATACTTACCCATCACAGCAAACTCAACAAGGTTTTCTGGGCCACAGTCAACATTAGCACCAACGTCTAACAGCACTGTTCGTGTTTTACCCTTGCTTGGCATCATCGTAACAAGTGCCGGACGTGAGACATGTTTCAAACGTCCAAGGCGAAGTGTTGCGACTGTCATCGTTGCGCCACTGTGACCTGCAGAGACAACACCGTCAGCCTCACCTTTTTTTACAAGGTCGACCGCTTTGAAGATAGAACTCTCTTTTCGCTTAAGTGCGTCCGTTGCAGCGTCAGACATCTCAATAACATCGTCCGCGTCTACAATTGAAATCTTATTTTTATAACCCTTAGGTAACAAAGACAAAATCTCATCTCGCTTGCCAACCAATATTGGTTCGAACTTACGCTCTTTTAGTGCTAATAGACAACCCTTAACAATTGGCTCGGGACCAAAGTCCCCACCCATTGCGTCAATCGCAATTTTAATCATTAATTATTTGTACTCGCCAGTAGTTGGGTTAATGTGGTGTGGTAACTTGTATGTTCCATCTTTGTCTTTAACCGGGCGTGCTAGTGTGATCTTGTAGTGTGTTCTGCGCTTTGCTGAACGTGAGTGTGATACTCGTCTTTTAGGTACTGCCATCTTTAATTCCTTTCTTGGTTTTTACAGTTGTCACAACTGTGATAATCATTTCTGATCAGTTCGATCTCAGAGTGTATTAACTCATCAAAATCTAATTTTTCCTCAATCTCTATGACGTCATAGGTCTCGTTAAAGCCCTTATATACGCCATCTGAAACGAGTAGCTCTATTTTTTCGTTTAACATTGTAGCGAAATCTTCGGCACATATGTCACAAGTGAGTGTAATCTCACCTGACAACTGCGCTTGAAGTAGAGCTAAGTTACGCTCTTTAAAGACAACTTCGCCTTTGAGCGTAACACCTTCAGCGCTTGTGTTAAACTCTGTAGGTGTCTGTGTAATACGTCTGAACGGTATGTTCATCAGTAATTAAGAGATCTCTCTCTCAGCGAAAAAGAAAGCGATCTCGACCGCTGCATTTTCAACAGAGTCACTACCGTGAACTGCATTTGCATCGATGCTCTCAGCGAAGTCTGCACGAATCGTACCAGCTTCAGCTTCAGCAGGGTTAGTTGCACCCATAAGATCACGGTTTTTCTGCATTGCAGCCTCACCTTCAAGAACTGTAACAACTACAGGACCAGAGATCATGAATTCAACAAGGTCTTTGAAAAAAGGACGCTCTGCGTGAACTGCGTAAAATGCTTCAGCATCTTGTTGAGAAAGTTGAAGCTTTTTAGTTGCTGCAATACGAAGACCATTAGTCTCAAAACGAGAAAGGATCTTACCGATAACACCTTTAGCGACTGCATCTGGCTTGATAATTGATAGTGTACGTTCCATGAAGAACTCCTACATATATGAAAATTTAGAGTGGAATTATACCGAACTGTTATTGTGTTTTAGTTTAAAGAAATTTATAAAAAGAAAAGAGGTAAAAGAAGGGGTAAAAGTGTATCGGCATAATGCCGATACAGGTAGACTTAGTCTACGATATTTGCACGGCCTGAACGATCTTCGTCAGAAACATCGTCACGTTGTGCAGGTCTTGCATCTGAATCTTCCATTACGAAGTCTTTACCATCAACATAGTTTGCACCGTTGAAGAAGTCTTGACCTGCGTCATCGAATTTAGTATCCCAAGTGATACAACCCTCAGTTGGACATGCAGTAGCACATGCTGGCTCATCGTGGTGATCAACACACTCTACACATTTATCTGGATAAACGTAGTAAAGTTCCTCACCCGTTGGGTTATCGTCCTCGTCTACAATCGCCTCTACTGGACACTCGTCGATACAAGCGCCACAGTTAATACATGTGTCATTAATAAATACTGCCATTTTCAGTCTCCTAAAGTAATTTGGATAACTATAACACAAGAATATTAATTGTTTACATAAAATTTGCCTAACTTTTCACCAATACACAAATTGTTACATAATTGGAAAAGACTCCCTGAGTATGGGGTTTTGAGAGGCATTATCAGTTGCTTAATCATACAAATTTTGTCCTATTAATTAAGCTAAAAAAGATGGCGAAGCTCATCAAAAAATTTCGTATATAGTAAAAAGTTCTAGAATTGGTGTAAGTTGTGTCGGATGTGAATCCGAAAGCGCACTAGTGTGCGTTGAGAGGTGAACTCCGGTGCAAATTGCGCCGAAGCTAGAACTTTTAAAGTCCTAGGTGTTTTTGAATTTCTGTTACTCTGTCTAGTTTTTCCCACGTAAAGCCCTGGTCTTCACGACCAAAGTGGCCATAAGCAGCAGTTTTACGGTAGATAGGACGAAGCAGGTCAAGAGAGTCAATGATCCCTTTAGGAGAGAGGTCAAACAGTGCTTCTACACACGCTTCGATCTTCTCTTCTTGGACAACACCTGTACCATGTGTGTTTACCATAATAGAGACAGGCTGTACAACACCGATAGCGTATGCAACCTGGATCGTAGCACGTTCACACGCACCTGCCGCAACAAGGTTTTTAGCAACGTGTCTTGCAGCGTATGCCGCAGAACGATCAACCTTGGTCGGATCTTTTCCACTGAAGGCTCCACCACCGTGAGGACAAGATCCGCCGTAGGTGTCAACAATGATCTTACGTCCTGTCAGACCAGCATCACCTTGAGGACCACCGATCACAAACTTTCCAGTCGGATTGATGTGATAGATCGTCTCATCCGTTAAAAGCTCAGCCGGAATAGCGACTTTGATAACTTTGTTGATAACATCTTCGCGAAGCTGTGCCTGGTCAACATCATCATGGTGTTGTGTCGAGACAACAACAGTCTCAACGCCGACCGGCTTATCATCTATGTATTTAACAGAGACCTGTGCTTTACCATCTGGACGCAGGTAAGGAAT
>JAUVKK010000208.1 GCA_030596305.1 Helicobacteraceae bacterium
AGAAGTGGATGACAAACTGGTCTATGAGTGGATCGATGACTCTTATGGTCTTATTTTCAGCGCATTGACTAAAAAACTACAAAATGAGATAAATCTAAAAGGCTAAATGTGTTCAGCATTAAAATATCTACACTGTTTATAGCAGTTGTGTCAACTCTCCTCTTAAGTGGATGTGCCCCAAAAGAGCCAATGGCCGCAGGCGACACGCTAGTAGCTAAAGGTGAGTATAAACAGGCAGCAGAGGTCTATGAAAAAGAGATCGATCTTGATGACAGAACACAGCGTAACAATCTGCTTTGGCATCTTAACAGTGGTTTGACAAACCGGTTCGATCAAAATAACAGCGCCAGTATTAAAGCCTTTGATGAGAGTGAATGGCTTATCAAACATTACCAAGAACAGCTGCTCAATGCAGACATCGGCCAAGGCGCATCAAGTGTTCTTGTCAATGATACAACACGACCTTATATGGGGACACAATATGACGGAGTGATGGCAAATACCTATAAAGCGATCGACTATCTGGCCATGGGTGACGTTGACGGTGCACGTGTAGAGTTTAATCGTGCTATTGACAGGCAGCGACGTGCAAAAGCATTTTATGCGCAGATGATCGAAAAAAATAGAGAGGCGATCGAAGAAGAGCAGCGCAAAGACAATAATGGTGTTAATACGGATGACTCTATGCCTGAAGCAGAGAGAGCCTTGCAGGAGAAGTACCCTTCACTCTACAACTTTGAGGCATACCCTGACTTTGTTAACCCGATGGTGAGTTACCTGGCCGGTATCTTCGCCCTGAGTGAAGGAGACAATCAAAAAGCGTTTAGCTTGTTGAAAGAGGCGTATGGCATGAACCAGGATAACAGTTATATCGCTGCTGACTTGGCTTATGTTGATGGGCGTCTAGATGGCTCTGGCGAGAATGGAGATCCTTTAGTCTGGGTGATCATTGAAGATGGTCTGGCTCCTGTTAAAACAGAGTGGCGTATGGATATTCCGATCTGGATCTTTTCAAACAACTTAAACTATGTCTCATTAGCTCTGCCACGTATTCATCCTCGGCCCAGTGCCTTTGATAGCTACTCTATTGCTATACAAGACAAGGTAAGTAGCAGTAACCTGCTATCAGACATGGACAGAGTTGTGATGACAGAGTTTAAAAAAGAGTATCCGGCCATTGTCAGGCGTGCGATCTTCTCTGCGACAACGAAGGCGATTATCCAGTATCAGACGCAACGTCAAGCACAAAACAATGATGGTAAAGCAGGTCTTGCATTTGCACTGGCTTCCATTGCTACAACTGTTTATACTATCGCTTCGACACAGGCTGATACCCGTACCTGGACAACCCTTCCAAAGCGTTTTGATCTTATAAGAATTGAACGTCCTGCAAATGGGAAAGTCACCCTCAAAACATCAACAGGCTTGGCTCTTCCGGAGATCGCTCTCCCATTAACACAGCATACATTAGTTTATGTTAAAATGGCTACAGCGGGGGCAAAACCTTCGATATCAATTATTCCTTTAGGGAGACAATAATATGAAAAGATGGATATGGTTAATGGCTATTGCACTGCTTTTTAGTGCCTGTGCTGATAAAACATCGTACGTCAAAGTGGTAGATGACTCGATTTCAGGAGATATCTCTGTTGAGAAGATCAGTGAGCGTGTTAACAGTGAGAGTGGTCTTAAAGAGCTGCAGGTCATGGGTGAGAACGAGACAGACAAATATATGCAACTGCGCTATCGTGTGGTCTGGTTTGACAAAGATGGTTTCGAGATAAAATCTATCGGTGAGAACTGGACAGAACTTCCGGTCTATAAAAATGCCAACTTTACCATTCATATCGTAGCTCCAAACAAAAATGCGACGGACTACCGTCTCTTTATCAATAAATAAAGGAATATCATGAAACATTTAACAAAAATAACCTTGAGTGCATTACTTGCAGCCGGTTTAATGAGCGGTTGTGCTGACAAAACAGAGCGTATTGATCTGCATAACGATGAAGGTGCTCAGGTGATGGGTCTTGATTACCGTGACTTTAATCAGGCAGCAGCTGAAGCGGTGCAGTCGATGTTGATGTCGGGCGCTCTGGATAAAAAGAGCGGTGACCGTTATGTCTTGGCGATCTCACGTGTGACAAATGACACGATGCAGCATATTGATACCGATCAGCTTATCAAAAAGATCCGTGTTGAACTGCTTAAAAGCGGCAAGGTTGTTGTAACTACAGCGGTCAGTGCCAACGGTGCTGAAGATAAGATGAGCAAGCAGGCACGTGAACTTCGTAATGATGAAGAGTTCAATCAGCGTACCGTTCAGGAAAAAGGACAGTTAATCGCTCCTGACATGAGCCTTTCGGGTAAGATCCTGCAGCGTAATATTGCTATGGATGACGGTAAGCAGCAGGTTGAGTACTACTTTATGCTTTCATTAACAGAAATTAAGACGGGGCTTGCCTGGTGGGAAGGTGAGACGATCATCGGAAAACGGGGATCAGGAAAATCAGTCTCCTGGTAAAAGTAAAAGTTCCAGCTTCGGCACAATTTGCGCCGGAGTTCACCTCTCAACGTACCGATGTACGTCTTCGGGTTCACGTCCGACACAACTTGCACCAAATCTGAAACTTTTACAGGCTTTATATATCTGTCATTCCCGTGAAAACGGGAATCCACGAGTTGATACTGGTTGTAAGTTCAAACTTATTTAAGATGAGCTTCGCCATCGTTCGTAACTTAATTAAATCAGTTTTTTTATTAGATCACTCACACCGATATGCAG
>JAUVKK010000277.1 GCA_030596305.1 Helicobacteraceae bacterium
AGCTGTAGACCTTGGAGATACTCTGGATGGAGAATTTTTTGTCCGAAAGACCGACACTATAGACCTCACCGTCATTACAGGTAATGCTCATCGCAAACTGATCAGGGTCTATCTCAGCAAGAGCCGGGATGTAGTCTGCGACTTTTCCTTGGCCTAAGAGGGGTTTTATCTCATTATAGATCTCATCTAGAACGGCTTGGAAGTCCATGATCTCTCTTTTTACTTTATTTTATGCAAATGTGACTTAAGTTCAGAGGTTGCAACTGTATAATGCGGTAGAAATTATTTATAAAGAGTCTATATCATGAGTGATGAACATAAAAATAACCCCCTACACGGTCTGACGTTAAAGTTTATATTGGAACGTCTAGTCGAGCACCATGGCTGGAAAGAGTTGTCAAACTATGTTGAGATACGCTGTTTCTACAATGACCCCTCTATAAACTCTAGTCTGAAGTTCTTGCGTAAGACGCCATGGGCACGAAAAAAAGTTGAAGATCTCTATTTAGATATGCCAGAAAATGCAAAAAAATAATACAATTTCAAGGAAAATGATTTGATACATAAAGTTAAAAAATATGCCACGACCAACACCTTAGTCCTAGTCGGAATAGGGCTTGGTGTTCTCTTTGGAATCTACTTCCCGGAACTTGCTCTACAGCAGAAAGTAATCGGTTCAGCCTTTATCGCATTTTTAAAGATGTTAGTAGTGCCCCTTGTCTTTGCCAGCATCTATACAGCCATTTTAGGTCTAGGTTCACTGCATCATCTAAAGACCATCGGTGGACGTACGATAGGCCTTTATGTCTTGACAACAGCCTTGGCTGTATTCTTGGCTATTATCGCCATGAATATCTTTGCTATCGGTGCACCTGTAAGTAGTGAAGGACTGGAGTTTGAAAAAGCAGCGACGATTGCCCCTTTCTCTTTTCAAGCGATGATCCTCAGCTTTATTCCGACCAATGTCTTTGGCTCATTGGCCAATGGGGCGATGATGCAGATCATTGTCTTTGCTATTTTGTTTGGTGTGGCTTCTCTTTACTTGAAAAAGTCAGAGCAGGAGTCTATGAACATGTTCTTTACCGCTGTCAGTAATGTGATGTTGAAGATGGCTGAGTGGGTTATCTTAATGACACCTATCGGTGTATTCAGCCTTATCTCTTATGTTATTGCGGAACAGGGGATTGACGTTATCTTAGGACTTTGGTCATACATATTGGTGGTAGTTGGAGTGATCCTTTTTCATGGGATCATAACACTGCCTGCTGTCTTGGCATTTTTTGGTCGTGTGAACCCTTACCAATATCTCTCTGATGTTCGTGAAGCACCGATCATGGCATTTTCCACAGCCTCATCTGCGGCAACGCTGCCTGTCTCCATGCGTGTTGTGGAGGAGATGGGTGAAGTTGAGCATAAGACAGCCTCGTTTGTTCTACCTCTTGGAGCAACTGTCTCTATGGATGGTACTGCTGCATATTTGACGGTTGCTGTACTCTATATCGCAAACCTTGCGGGTGTAGATCTTAGTCTTGGCGACCAGGTCCTCTTAGGTGTCACCGTTGTCGCTTTGAGTGTTGGTGTTGCTGCGCTTCCAAGTGCTTCACTGGTGATGATGGTGGTCATTCTTAACCAGATAGGTCTTCCTGTTGAGTACATCGCACTGATTGTTGCAGTTGATCGCATTTTGGATATGTGCCGTACCTCGCTCAATGTCACCTCTGACCTGGTGGTGACAAAGATCGTTGATCAGTATGAAAAGAGACGTGTTTAAGCCTCATGCTGTCAATAGAGTTTCTTTATGAAAACAGTGCCTTTGTCCTTATAGACAAGCCTGCAGGCCTTAATTTTCACAGTGAAGAGG
>JAUVKK010000001.1 GCA_030596305.1 Helicobacteraceae bacterium
AAGTGATGAGAAGCAAAAAGAGGCTCTTACGTATATGTTGGGTCAACTCATTGTCAAAAATGGAACATTGGACTTCTCCGACTTCTCTCTGCCATTGAAGTTTAAGACCCGTGTTAACAAGCTAGAGGGAGACATAGTAGCTATCTCTTCGAGTTTGGATGAGACGATGTTTATCAAACTTGACGGTGTTGTTGATGAGTATGGTTCTGCAAAGATAGGTGGTAACCTCATAGCCGCAGATCCAACTAAAAAGACGGATATTAAAGTAGACTTTAAAAACATCGATGTCACCTCTCTATCTCCATACACAGGCAAGTTTATTGGACGTAAGATCCAGAGTGGAAAACTGTGGCTTGACCTTGGTTATAAGATCGATAATAAAGAGCTGGTCAGTACAAATAAGATCAGGATGAAAGACCTTGAATTGGGTGAAAATGTTGAAAGCGAAGAGGCCTCCAGTATGCCGGTCGGTCTTGCGATAGCACTGCTTAAAGATAGTGATGGCTATATCGATGTCTCTGTTCCGGTTGAGGGTAATGTGGATGATCCTGACTTTAAGTACGGTGCTGCGGCTTGGAAGGCGGTTGGTAACCTCATAACAGGTATTGCCGCGTCACCATTCAAGTTTCTGGGTTCTGCTCTTGGTATTGATGCTGAAGCGATGGCAAAGATAGAGTTCGACTTTGCAAGCGCAGAGCTAATGCCGCCGGAAAGAGAGAAGCTGGACAAACTTGTTGATGTCTTTGTGCAACGTCCTGAGATAGGGCTTGTCTTAATGCCAAGCTATATGCGTTCACGCGACAAGCTTGCGATGCAGAAAAATAAACTCTATGCATTGGCTGTCGGTGAGTTTAAAGAGAGTGATGAACGCAATACCAAATACAGCTTTATCAAAAAACTCTATATTGAGACTGTTGGCGACGAGACCTATGACAAAGAGTATGACAAACTGGACAAATCACTGAAAGAGGGTGATGACTTTAAAAGCCTTTTCTTTGACATTCAGATCAATACGCTGATCGCTGCTCAAAAAGTCACAACAAAAGAGCTGGAAGCTTTGGCCAAAAACCGCAGCCAAAATATCAGAGAACATCTACTCTCAAAAGGATTTGACGGCAAACGTATCAAGGTGGAGTCAGCTGTCACTGCAGTAGATATGGCTGAAGTAGAACACTATACATCGCATCTGACTATTAATGTAAACTAAGTAGTGATGTCTTAGATCTGTAGTATAATAAATTAAGAAGTTAAAATCAGGAAAACATTATGGCAAAGATGAGTATGGCAGAGGAGATCAAGTTTCTCCGTGAAGAGGTTGAACGTCTAAAAAAAGAGGATGCACAGAGTGCTCCGGAAGTGACCGAAGATGATGCAGCACTGGATGGGCTGGTCGAAAGTGTACATGAAATGGAAGACGAGATAGAGGACAAGGTGCATGAGCTTGTAGAGCGAATGAAAGATGACTATGAGAACATGTCGCCGGTTACCGCTGTAGCTATTTTTGCCGTAGGTGCGCTTTTTGGCCGCATCTTTCTTTCAAAGTAGGGGATAGTGATGAATAAAGAACTAAGTAACAAATTGCAGCTTTTACTGCGCAGCGAAAAGGCACTTCTTAAATTAGAGATGCGTAAAAAAGGACGTCAGGTCGTTTTGGCAGCTATTGGTGTCATCGCTGTACTGGCAACGTTGGTGATGCTTAACGTCAGTGCCTATCTCTACCTCATAGAGAAGTCCACCTCGTTCAATGCCGCTCTTATTCTTATGTCTATTGACTTTGCAGTTGCTATGCTATTTTTTATTTTGGCATCGCGACAGGAGCTGGGAAATGAAGCCGAAACCATTAATGAGATACGCGACTATGCATTGAAAGAACTATCAGGCGAATTCGATGAGATAAAGCAGGAAGCTTCTGAGATTAGAGAAAGTTTTTCAAAAGTAAGCAGCGGCATAAGTTCTGTCTTCAACCGTGACTTCAGTGCTGTTAAAGCGGTTATTCCTCTGGTGGAGATGTTTGTTAAAACACGTAACAAGCAGAAGTAATGAAAGTATCCAAACGTGTAAAAACAGTTGGTGTATTGATTATCAGTTCACTGCTGATAAGCGGATGTGCCCGTCCCGGTACCAAGATCAAAGAAGCCGGTGGTTTTGTAGGTTTTGTCTTTGAAAAGATAGACGACAACAGTGACGGTTTTGTTGACAAAGATGAATACATGGCTTTTGCCAATAAACGTTTTGAGAAGTTTGATGACAATGGTGACGGCAATGTAACACTTTCAGAGTTTAATCAGAGCCGCTTTGCCGAATTTGCTCCGGGTATGGCACAAGATATCTTCACCAGCTATGACCTGAACCAAGACGGTGTCGTGACAAAAGTGGAGATGCTGCAAAAAGAAGAGACGAACTTTGCCGAGATGACAGGTGCCCATACAGAGAAGGTCACTAAAAACGAGATGATCGCCTTCTTTAAAAAAGAGCGTTTTAGCATATTGGATTCTAACAGTGACGGCTGTATCAGTTTAGAAGAGTACCAAAACTCAAAGTCACCGTTTGAGCGATAGAGTGTTTTATCTTATCGCCGTAACATAGACACGTCCGTTACGGTTGATATAGACACGTTTATAGTCACCTCTGTACTTTTTAAGCGCTTTTTTGAGTGCTGAGAGATCAGGGGTCAGCTCTTTTTCGATCTGCATGATAATGTCACCCTGACGGATACCTTGGTCATAAGCCTCACCTTCACTCTCCACACTCACAATCAAAACACCCTCGACATCATCAGCAATACGGTAGTTGTAACGCATATTACTGTTAAGATCGCTAAGTTCTAAGCCCTCAAGTAAAGTGTTTTCTGTTTTAGCTGCAAGTGACTCCTCGTTTAGATCACCCAGTTTGAGTGTAAGTGAGGTTATTTTTCTATCTCTCTCAAAGGTGAGGGTAATGGTACTTCCCGGTCTATACTGCCCAATGATGTTTTTAAGAGCCGAGGCGCTGTCGACCTCTTTTTTGTCTATTTTGGTAATCAGGTCACCGCGCTGCAATCCAGACTTTTCAGCAGGTGAACCGGGGCTGACCTGTATGACCATTGCACCTTGAGCACTTTTATAGAGTTTATGCAGCTCTTTGGTCAGGTTGCTTATAGAGACACCAAGATAACCTCGCTGGATCTCACCGCTTTCGATCAACTGTTTGGCAATGTTGCGTACCATGTCGACCTCGATGGCAAAACCGATACCGTTGTTGCCGCCGCTTCTTGTCATAATGGCAGAGTTTATCCCTATCAGGGCGCCTCGACTGTCAACCAGAGCACCGCCGGAGTTCCCGGGGTTGATAGAAGCGTCGGTCTGAATGAAGTTCTCATACTCATTGATTCCGACGCTGTCTTTGTGCTGGGCCGAGATAATACCTTGTGTCACACTTTGCCCGACACCAAAGGGATTACCGATAGCAAATACTACATCCCCTATCTCTAATTTGTTTGAGCGCCCCATCAAGATAGGTGACAGCTCTTTTTGAACATCTATTTTAATAACAGCAAGGTCGGATTTTGGGTCTTTACCTACAACGTTTGCTTTATAAGTAGTACCGTTTCCGTTGACTTGTACTGTGATCACATCAGCATTTTCGATGACATGGTAATTAGTGACGATGTAACCGTCCTTTGAGATGATCACGCCTGAACCAAGACCTTGCCTTGGCTCAAAGTGCTGTGGTGTTCTGCCGCGGCCGAAAAATTGTTCAAAAAATGGATGCATCTGCTGCATCTCCTGAGAGATCTCCTGTGTGGTGGAGATGTAGACGATCGACTTGGTTGCCTCTTTGACGGCACTGTTGTAAGAGAGTAGAATCTGACTGTTTGAGGGCATAGTACGTTGTGTGATCACGGCAGCGTCATTAAAGGTAATGGAAGAAGCATCAAGGTTTAGAATTAAAATTGTAGTGAGGAGGAGAGTTTTATTTGCCGTAAAGGCTGACACTTTTGAGTACATTTTTCATCCTTTTTACCGTCAGTTCTTTTCTTTAGTATAGATATTCTAGGTAAACAAGATGTAAACTATGACAGTGAGCAGTCTTAGTTGTACTGTTCGTAGGGATCTTCTAAAAAGTTGTTAAGTGGTTCTATATGTTTTTCAATCTTACCATTACTGGTGTTCGCCAGATCGATCGCTGTGTCAAGATCAGTTGTCTGTGCGATGATCTCATCATAACAACACTCTTTGTTATCAATCAATATTGCTTGTTGCACTTTAATAAGATAGGTAATAGACTCTAACGGATTAAGCATAATATCTCCTAAAATCACTTTTTATAATACAATTATAGGTGAAAGATGTCACATAGATATCACTATTTTTTATATATGTGCATCATAATACCATTAATATATGGTATATATTTTGTTACTAGGGGTGTTGTTTTGCCTGTATGAATTCTAAGGCAGCATGAACAGCATTGATATAGCTGAGTGTTTTAGCTTCACCTTTATAAGCAATATCAAATGCAGTTCCATGGTCAACGGAAGTGCGTATAATAGGGAGGTTGAGTGAGATGTTGACACTCTCGTCAAAGTAGAGTGCTTTGAGTGGACCAAGCCCTTGGTCATGGTACATGGCAACAAAATAGGTGTACTGTTTTCTGAAATGCGGTGTAAATGCGATGTCCGGAACAACTGGACCTACAAATATCTCTTTTCCCAATGCAGCATTCAAAGAACTTATAGCTTCTGTGATGATCTTCTCTTCATTTCCCAGTACGCCATTGTCGCCGGCATGAGGGTTTAACCCTAACACTGCGACTTTATGGTCTCCGATAGCGTGGTGAAGGTCTTCTAAAAAGCCGGTCAGTCGTTTGAGTGTGACTGCTGTTGCAACAGCTTGAAGGGGAATATGCTCTGTAAAAAGAGCGACATAAAGCTCTGAACAGCCCAGCATCATGATGGCATCTTTTTTGAAGATGTCACGAAGCATGTCTGTATGCCCTTTGTAATCAATACCTGCAAGTGACCATGCCTCTTTGTGGATCGGTAGTGTCACAATAGCATCAACCTCTTTAGACTTAGCAAGCTCAATGGCATGTAAAAAAGAGTGATAAGAGAACTCACCTGACCTGGATGAGACTAGACCAGGCTCAATCTCAACCTCATTGCCCGCTTCTGATAGCTCAAAGTCATCAGGAATCTCGATTTTAAGAAGTTTAGAGGCATTTTGTAAAAGTGCTTGATTAATACAATAAACAGGAGAGACCAGTTTTGAGATCTCTCGATGTGCTTTAAGCGCGATCTCGAGTCCGACACCGTTTATGTCACCAAGACTGATGGCAACACGTGGAGGTGTTAGCGTTGACATAACTGTTTCATCTCTTTGACGGCAGAAGCAAGGCCGCTAAAGACAGAACGGGCGATGATACTTTGACCGATGTTGAGTTCAGTAATAGCCTCAATATCTGTCATTAAAGTGACATTTTGGTAGTTAAGACCATGACCGGCAGCTACCTCAAGACCAATTGACTGTCCGTGGTTGGCACTGCTGATAATACGCTCTATTGAGGCATCAAGTAACACCTTTAGCTCTTCACGAGGAAGCTCAAGCTCTTTGATGGTGTGATGTGAGTGTGGCAGTGCCGAGTTTAACATGGCATAGATGTTGGCAAAGTGTCCTGTATGCAGCTCGACCATGTCGGCATCAAGTGCGTGGCTCTGTTCTACCGCATTAATAGCCGGGTCTATAAAGAGAGAGACTTCGATACCTGCATCATGGAGACGTTCAATGACATCGCTGATAGCATCGCTTTTTCCGATGACATCAAGTCCGCCTTCGGTTGTCACTTCCGCACGGTTTTCCGGTACAAGTGTTGCTCTATGTGGTCTTAACTCACAGACGATATCGATGATGTCAGGATTGATAGAACACTCAAGATTCACAGGCACAGGTGAAGAGGCGATGATCTTTTTTGCATCTTCATCATGGATATGACGACGATCTTCTCTAAGGTGTATCGTGATCTGATCTGCACCATTTTGCGCGCAGATAGCCAGGGCCATAAGCGGGTCAGGGTCGTTGATCTTGCGTGCTTCACGCAATACGGCGATGTGGTCGATGTTGACACCGAGTGTCATAGGTTCTTTAGCTGCGTTTTGCATAGAACTCCTTTTTAAACTCTTTAAACCTGTCTTCTAGAATAGCCTGACGCATCTGTTTCATCAGTGTCAGGTAGTAGTGGAGGTTATGGATGGTTGCCAGACGGAAAAAGGTGATTTCGCGTGAGCGGAAGAGGTGGTTCAGGTAAGCACGAGAGTAGCGCTGACAGGTCAGGCAGTTACACTCAGGATCGATGGGTGCTCCGTCTTCTTTAAACTTTGCGCCACGGATGTTAATGCGGCCAAAAGAGGTGAAGAGTGTACCGTTACGTGCATTACGTGTCGGCATAACACAGTCAAACATATCGACGCCGCGCTCTACATTCTCTACAAGGTCTTCAGGTGTTCCGACACCCATAAGGTAACGGGGCTTATCTTCTGGCATATACTGAACCGTGTGCTCAACAGTGTCGTACATGTCCTGGTTCGCCTCACCGACAGAGAGACCGCCGATAGCAAAACCGTCATAGTCTAAGCTGCAAAGCTCGGTTGCCGACTTGGTACGAAAAGCCTTGTCTGTTCCGCCTTGGATAATGGCAAAGATGTTCTGTTCAGTTCCAACACCCTCTTGCTGCTTCTCGCGAAAGTACGCTATAGACTGTTGTGCCCACTCAGTGGTACGTTCAATAGAGAGTTTAATACGCTCTTGGGTTGCAGGCAGGGCTACAAGGTCATCCAGGATCATCATGATGTCTGAACCGAGGTTATGCTGGATGTCGATCACTTTTTTAGGTGTAAAGTAGTGTTTGGAACCATCAATATGGCTTCTGAACTCTATACCATTTGCATCAGCTTTAGAGATATCGCTCAGACTGAAGGCTTGGAATCCGCCGCTGTCGGTCAAAAAGCTTTTAGGGTAGGTGGTGAACTTATGGAGTTTTCCCATCTTTTTAACCGTCTCATCCCCGGGACGCAGGTACATGTGGTAGGTGTTGGCAAGAATAATCTCAGCACCAAGCAAGTCGTGCATGTCTGCCATGTCCAGTGCTTTGACAGAACCTAAGGTCCCAACCGGCATAAAGACTGGCGTTGTAACGGTTGAGTGAGCTGTCTTGATGGTACAGGCACGAGCCTTACCGCTCATTGATTCAAGAGTGAATTCCATAGGTCTCCAGATAAAGGTAATTGAGATCTCAATTGATACCTTAAAATATTAACGTGATTTTAGCACATTCTGTTCAAGGGACAGCAATATGATACAATCACGTCATAAATTAAGAAACATAGATTGGTGTGTATGAAAAAGATTTTGATTATCAGCGACAGTAAGATCGGACATAACTTTGTCCAGCGTGCTATCGACACTTTTGCTAAAGATAACCTCTACTACGTCATTCAATCCAATGCAGTCGAATTTGAGAATGCACCGCCGTCACGTTTTAAGTTTTTTGAGTTCGATCCGACCAGTTTATACAAACTATCCAATGTCTTGAAGATGGAGTTTGTCCAGGTCTTTATTGCCATGAAAAGCCCTATGGATATTGAGCATACTATCGCCAATATCCGTGTAAGCAAAAAACAGCTCCGTATCATTGTGATCGATCACTGGACGATGGACCTTGAAGAGCACAATGTTGTTCAGATCAACACTACTGAGATCCTTGCATCTCATCTGTTCGATTACCTTCCGAACGTGCCAGTTGTCGCACAGAATGTTGGTCTTGGTGAGGGTGAGATCATGGATGTACTGGTACCGTTTGGTAGTTCGTTTGTCTACAGACATGTCGGTGTAATTGAACAGAAAAACTGGCGTATAGTCGGTATTTATCGTGCCGGCAAGCTTATTCTACCGGATGACAGGAAGATGATCCATCCGAATGATCAACTTCTTTTGGTCGGTGAACCCTCTGTGCTCAACTCCGTATATCGTGCCATTAAAAGAGAGATCGGCCAATTCCCGCAGCCTTTTGGAACCAACCTCTATCTTTTCATAGACATGACCAAAGATGATCTCAGAGAGGTTGTCTACCTGGTAGATAAAGCGATAAAAGTACATGAGAACTTCAGTAACCGACTTATTATAAAAGTCTGTAATCCAAGTAATATCGCTCTTTTAGAGAATATTAAAAGCAGACGCAGTGAAAGCATTATTGTCGATATTGACTACCAGCAGAGTTATATTGAAGATGTGGTGCTGCAAGATGTTAAGCAGTTCGATATCGGTCTGGTTATGGTCTCATCATTTATGTTTGAAAAAGATAAGATGCGTGAGATCCTCTTTGACGCAAATGTACCGATACTCTCTCTGTCTCAACGCTCCATTGAAAAGATAAAAGATGCTGTGATCGTCTTGAACGACAATAAAGATCTTGAAAAGATCTCTACAACGATCTTTGACTTCTCTTCACAGATGGGATACAACATCGAACTTCTGAAAAATGAGGATGAAGAGAGCAGTGAGCAAGATGAGATCATCGAGCACTATCAAAACCTCTCAGCGATCTTCTCTAAAAATATCCATGTCAACTTTCATAACGATAACCCGATCAGAAAACTCACTAAGCGCGAAAATTTCCTGCAGTGTCTTCCCTTTACCGAGAATATTTTACAAGGCAAGACGACAACACTTTTTTCGACAGATATTGAAGAGTTGTACCACCGTCTTAACCAGTACCACCAGCTCTTTATCCCGATCAAGATATAGCCTCTGTGTGCGCTGAATTGCGCACTTAACAAAAAGCTTTTTCTTCCTAACGTTTATTCACTGTTTTTTAAGTTCCTGTAAAGTATTATCTTTACTATAATTTGCAAATATAATGGACCTCTAAATGACCATCGATATCAACCTCAAAAAAGAGATCGATCTCTCCTATCAAGTGACAATAGACACACTCCCTGAACTTGAGTTTAACACCAAAGTCGCTGTTGTGACCAACCCAACAGTTTCTGCCCTTCATCTTGAATATCTGCTCTCTAAGATCACGGCGAAAGAGGTACATGTTATTACCGTACCTGATGGAGAAGAGTACAAAAACTGGCAGAGTATAGAGATGATTTTGGAAGGTATGTTTGAAGCACGATTCAACCGTAATTCGCTTCTTATCGCTTTTGGCGGTGGTGTCATTGGTGATATGACAGGTTTTGCTGCAAGTATCTACCAGCGCGGTATCGACTTTGTACAGGTCCCGACAACATTGCTTGCACAGGTCGATGCAAGTGTGGGCGGGAAGACCGGTTTTAACAACAAATACGGCAAAAACCTTGTAGGTGCTTTTCACCAACCGCAAGCTGTGTATGCAGATGCACATTTTCTTAAAACCTTGCCAAAACGTGAATTTGCAGCCGGTGTTGCAGAAGTTGTCAAGATGGCGGTCTGTTTCGATGCTGATTTTTTTGTCTGGCTGGAAGAGGCTGACTTGAGTGATGAAAAACAGCTCTCTGAGGCTGTATCTAAGTCAGTGCAGACAAAGGCATGGGTAGTTGCGCAAGATGAAAAAGAGAGAGGCCTTCGTGCTGCTCTTAACTACGGTCACACCTTTGGTCATGTTATTGAAAATGAGACAAACTATACAGGCTTCTTGCATGGCGAGGCCGTTGCTATCGGTATCGTGATGGCTAATGATACAGCTGTAGCATTGGGATGGATGAGTGAAGAAGAAGCGGCCAGAGTCAAAGCCCTACTTGAGCGTTACGAGCTGCCAACTACCTATGCGATCAAAGATGTGGACAGCTTTTATGAGACCTTTTATCTTGACAAAAAAAGTGCAGACAGCGCCATTACCTTTATTATCCCCAAGTCACTTGGGGGTGTTGAGATCACAGACGCGATCGAAGAGTCAACAATTAAAAAGGTGTTAAAACAGTATGCAGTTAACTAGTCTACGACTTCTTCTTACCGCTCTTCTTCTACAGGTCACCATCTGGGCTGCGCCTGCTACAAAAGCAGAAAACAACCCCACTGAAGATGATAAAGTAGCACAAGAGCTGCTTATAAAGGCTTCTATAGCAGAAAACGAACGTCTTATTCGCGCAAAAAGAGCACAAACGATCGATCAGTTTCGTGCTGAACTCGAAGAGATCAATCTTCTGTTGGCAAAAGATAATGTTTGGGAAAAAAGTTATAACTCACATGTGGCTTACGCACAGGTACGCGGTGATCTTGTATTACTTCAAGCGAAGATCAAAAAGCTGGAAAAAAAGCGCAAAAAAAGTGATGAAGATATTGAGTTATTGGAAGATCTCAAAAGCAAAGAGAAAATCCTTTCTGAACAGTTTACATTACTGGACGACACGCAGCAGGGGACAAGTGTGTTTACGGCACTGCTTCAACCTGAAGAGATCGAAGAGATCCCTGTTCTTACAAATCCTATTGACATCTTTACCGCAGTCTCTTTTGTCAAACACCTTGAAGAGATCTATGCTGATTATCTGAAACGAGGTGTAGAGCTTAAAGAGGTCACCTCTCTACTTAAGAAGAAAAAAGAGCTTCTTGGTAACTTAAAAGCTATTCATGAAAATGGCGGTTATAAAAGCGAATATGATGAGACGTCGCACCGTTTAGACAAGTTTAGAAACGCATATGAGATCTTGGAGATCACTGCCAATATCTATGATAAACGTATTGACGAGATCGAAGTAAAAGTCAACAAACGGGTACAGATACAGGTCTATAAACTCAGCAAGATCGGTTTGATCATTCTCTTTTTATTCGGTCTTGCATTTTTCATGAAGACGATGAGCAAGAAGTATATTACTGACAACGACCGTTTCTACATGGCAAACAAGATTATCAACTTCGGTAACTTTATCTTGATCGTCATCATCCTTCTGTTTAGCTATATCGAAAATGTCTCTTACCTTGTGACCGTACTTGGTTTTGCATCTGCCGGTATCGCTATTGCCATGAAAGACTGGTTTATGTCAATGCTGGGTTGGCTGGTCATTGTCCTGGGCGGTTCTATCCATGTTGGTGACAGGATCCGTGTTGATATGGACGGAATGAAATATGTCGGTGACGTGATGGATATCTCACTGCTTCGTATGACCATACTCGAAGATATCACATTGACTACATACCAGGAGAATAGACGGGCAGGGCGTATTATCTTTGTACCAAACAATTATGTCTTTACCCGCATGATCGCCAGTTATTCACATGACTCACTAAAGACAGTATGGGATGGTATTGACATTACTATCAGTTTTGATTCAAACCATAAAAAAGCGATGCACCTGGCAAGAGAGATCGCCCGTAAATACTCTAAAGGGTATACGGACATCACTCGTAAACAGCTTAATAAACTGCGCCATAAATACAGTTTGAAAAACACGAATGTTGAACCGAGGGTCTTCTCTTTTATTGAACCTAACGGTCTTAATGTCAGTGTCTGGTACTTAACCAATGCTTACGCTACATTGACGCTTAGAAGTACAATATCTACGGATATCATTGACGCATTCAATGCTGAAGATGATATTACGATCGCATACCCTACACAGCAGCTCAACCTGACAATGAATAAGAAAAAAGAGTTGACACCGCCAGATGAAACTGAGGTAGTATCGTGAAACAAAAGGTCTACATAAAAACATTTGGCTGTCGTACCAACCTTTTTGACTCTCAAGTGATGATGAGCAGTCTGGAAGACTTTGACATCACGGAGAATGAGGCGGAAGCGGACATTATTATTGTCAACTCATGTACGGTAACAAATGGTGCAGATGTTGGTGTACGCGGTTATATTAACGGTGTTGAAAAAGCCGGTAAAGCGCAGGTCTATTTGACAGGCTGCGGGGCACATACCAAAGGGGAGTCCCTTTTTGACAACAAGAAGGTCTTCGGTGTTTTTGGTCAATCTGAAAAGATAAAGATCAATACACTTTTAAAAGAGAAAGAGCGCTTCTATGAGTTAGGTGACCTTGACTTTGTTGATGACACAATTGTAAAAGAGTTTGTCGGTAAGTCACGCGCGTTTATTAAGATACAAGAGGGGTGCGACTTCCGCTGTTCGTACTGTATTATCCCTTTTGTTCGCGGTGATTCACGTTCGATGGACGAAGCAAAGATCCTTGAGCAGGTCACAACATTGGCACTTAACGGTTTTGGCGAGTTCGTTTTAACGGGGACAAATGTCGGCTCTTATGGCCATAGAGAAGACCGTTCCCTGGCATCACTGCTTAAAAAGATGTCACAAATTCGCGGTGTACGCCGTATACGTTTAGGCTCTCTTGAACCGATCCAGATCTCTGATGCCTTTGAAGAGCTGCTCGGCGAGCCTTGGCTTGAAAAACACCTGCATATCGCACTGCAGCACACCTCACCGACAATGCTCAAACATATGAACCGTCGTAACAAGTTTGAAAATGATATCGCTCTTTTTCAGCGATTGCGGGAGAAAGGTTTTGCCTTGGGAACAGATTTTATTGTCGGTCACCCGGGTGAGACAGAAAAACTTTGGCAAGAGGCGATGCAAAACCTAAAACGCTTGCCGTTGACTCACGTACACGCCTTTACCTATTCCAAACGTGACGGTACTCCGTCAGCGACCATGAAAGGCGAGGTCAATGGCGCTATAGCAAAAGCACGTCTAAAAGAGTTGACAGATCTGGTTGATCAAAACAATTTGACCTTTAGAAAAGCGTTTTCACAGGTACCGCTTGACGTCTTGATCGAGAGTGAAAAAGATGGACGATATCATGGGCTTGACCAGTTTTTCAACAAGATCGTCATTGACTCGACTAACGACCTTGTCGGCAACTGGCTGAGTGTTGAGAACTACAAGGTACAAAAGGATGAGAACTATGCTCAATTCTAAACAAAACCGTATTATTCTTATGGTCTCGGCCGGGATAATTTTACTCTTGGTCGCATTTGCTCTTTTGCGTGATACCTCACAGGTCGCTTCGCTCAATCAGGTAGCAAAACTGGTTAAAGCCAAAAAGATACAGAGTATTGTGCAGAGTGATGAGAACTACTATATCCAAACTGCAGATACACTTTACAGCATACCCGTTTCACAGGTCTCGCCTAAACTGCTAAAAAATTACAGTATTGAAGTTGACAAAGACAGCTCTATTCTTCTTTCGATTGTTTTTGCATTAATGGCTCTGGGGGCACTCTCTTATGGTGTACGTTACTTAATGAAGATGCAGGGCGGTGAATCTGAAAGTACAATGCCGTTTGCAGCTGCTGCATCACCAAGCAGTGGTGAAGGCGAGGGGATTACTCCTGTTGAGTCTGATGTCACCTTTGATGATATTGGTGGTATCGCCGATGTTAAACAGGAGTTGCAGGAGATCATCGACTTTTTACGTAATCCCTCACGTTTTAAGGCCTTTGGTGCACGAATGCCGAGAGGGGTGTTGTTGGTTGGTCCTCCCGGTGTAGGTAAGACTATGATCGCAAAAGCAGTTGCTGCTGAAGCCGGCGTGCCGTTTTATTATCAAAGTGCAGCCTCTTTTGTCCAGATCTATGTCGGCATGGGTGCCAAACGTGTTCATGAACTTTTTGTCGCGGCAAAAAACAACTCACCGGCTATTATTTTTATCGATGAGATTGATGCTGTAGGTAAAGAGCGTGACGGCAACCGCTCCGATGAACGTGAAGCTACGCTCAACCAGCTTCTGACAGAGATGGACGGTTTTGAAGACAGCAGCGGGGTTATCGTCGTTGCTGCTACCAACAAGATCGATGTTTTAGATGCTGCTCTGCTTCGTGCCGGACGTTTTGACAGACGTGTCTTTGTCGAACTTCCGACACCGACAGAGCGTGCGGCGATCATCAACAAATATCTCTCTAAGGTACCAAACAGCGCGAACGTAGATGAGATCGTACAGATGAGTGTCGGATTTAACGGGGCTTCACTTGCGACTTTGGTCAATGAAGCAGCACTTTTAGCCTTGCGTGAGCAGGCAATGCAAGTGTCTATGGATCACTTTTATGCCGTTAAAGACAAGGTCGCCTACGGTAAAAAGAAACTGGCTATTTTATCGCCGCAGCAAAAGCAGTTCAGAGCACGTTATTTGGCTGCCAAGTCAGTGATCGCTTACACAAATGATTTGCCTTTTGAGAAGGTGATGCTCTCATCAGAGACCATTAAGCCGCAGATGGGCGCACCGATGATCCAGAGTGAGATCGAAGCACGTATTAAGGTCCTGCTTGCCGGTATGGCTGGTTGTGATCTTCATTTTGACGAGCACGCCACAAATGTCCACAATGATCTGAAACAGGCTAAACAGCTTGCTTTGGAGATGGTCACACTCTACGGGATGGGCACAGGTGTTGTTGCATCGACTAATGAAGATGTGATTATCTTGGACTCACTGTACAAAGAGACAAAAAGTCAATTGTCTCAATTTGAGAGTGTCATCGCTGCGATCGAAGCAGTGCTGATGGAGAAAGAGTCTATTACTAAAGACCATATTGGTGAGTTGGTAGGGTAATTATGTACTTTAACGGTTTTGCACTTCAGGATGAAGCTCATTTTTTTGATGACATTATAGATAACGGTCAGTATGTTATCAGTGGTTTTAGCTATGGCGCCATTAAAGCATTTAAAGAAGCATTGAACAGTACTACCCGTGTAGATAAACTGCAACTTATCTCTCCTGCGTTTTTTCAAAGCAAAGGCTCAAAGTTCAAGAGACTTCAACTAATGGGCTATCAAAAAAATAGCCAAGCCTATTTGGTGAAATTTACAGAGAACTGCTTTTTACCTTATGATGTGCAAGACGTCACCTATGCAAAGCACTCTGTCTCCGAGCTAGAAGAACTTTTGACCTATGAATGGGATGTAAAAGAGCTACAACGACTAGTAGACAGAGGTACAAGTATTGAGGTTTATCTAGGCGGCCAGGACAAGATCAGTGATGTTGGTCCGGCGTACACTTTCTTTCTACCCTTTGCGACAGTGACTTTGGTCAAAGGTGCTAACCATTTTTTACAAGGAGAATAATATATGAGTGAGATCAAAATAGGTGTTATCACCGCGTCAGACAGAGCAAGTGCAGGTATCTATGAAGATATATCAGGCATGGCCATTCAAGATACAATGAAAGACTATTTGACAAGTGTGTTTGAGATCGAATACCGCTGTATCCCTGATGAACAGTTGATGATAGAAGATACAATGAAAGAGTTGTGTGACGAAGCAGGGTGTTGTTTAGTTGTTACAACAGGGGGAACAGGACCGGCACTGCGTGATGTTACGCCAGAAGCAACGGAGAATGTCTGTGAAAAGATGATGCCGGGCTTTGGAGAGCTTATGCGTCAGGTCTCACTTCAATATGTTCCGACAGCTATTCTCTCACGTCAAACTGCCGGTATTCGCGGTAAGTCACTCATTATCAACCTTCCGGGAAAGCCAAAGTCTATTCGTGAGTGCCTTGATGCAGTTTTCCCAGCTGTCCCTTACTGTATTGATCTTATTGAAGGTCCTTTCCTTGAATGTGACGAGAGTGTTATCAAAGCATTTCGCCCAAAATCAAAATAATTAGCAATTTAGGTACAAATGTGCCAAGTATGTAACTAATTACAACATTAAGTATTGTATAATATTCGATAAAAAGAAGGATCGATATTTATGGAATCAGAGGGTGTCTTAACAAGTTTTAGATCATTTGAGCATCCATCAGAGTTGGTCTTGATGATGACAAAAGGGATTCACAAAGGTGTGCTTATCGCCACCTTGATCGCTTCGTCACTCTTTGTCGTCTTGCTTTTTGACTATATACCTCTCTATATCCTTTCATTGTGGGTGTTAGCACAATTGTCTTTGTCCCTTGTACGTGTAAAACTGGCCAAAAGACTAGAGCAGTACACTAAACAAAACAGCGCACTTAAAAGAAAATGTCTGCAGTATAACATTGCCGGTACTGCACTGAGTGCAGTGTTATGGGGACTTACTAGCTGGTTGACTGTTCTCTATGCACCTGAGCCTTACACCTATTATATTTTGATGATCTTACTGGCTTTGACTGCTGGAGCGACAACAACCTTAGGCTCGGTATTTCATGCCTATTTTGTCTTTATGGCGATCATACTTCTAATGTTAAGCAGCTCATTTGCCTACTTAGGGGGCGATGTCCACCTTATTATCGCCCTGATAAGTCTTGTGGCCATAACTATATTGACAGGTACAGGCTCAGACTATTATCTTAAACTCAAAAAGATCGTTGAGTTGAGTGTGCAGCTCAAGGCCTTTAATGCAGCGTTGGAAGAGCGTGTGCAAAAAGAGGTAAGTAAAAATATTGAAAAAGATATTCAGCTTATGCATCAGGCACGTTTGGCACAGATGGGTGAGATGGTCAATATGATCGCTCATCAATGGCGTCAGCCGCTGCATATCATATCGACAGCCGCAACCGATATGGATATTAAAATGGAGTTTAACACCTTAGATGATGAGACAAGCAAAAAGCATATAGAGACCATCAATACACTGACACAGCACCTCTCTTCGACTATTGATGACTTTAGAGACTTTTTCAAGGTCACAAAAGAGAAAGAGCTGACCTCACTGAAAGAGGTTGTTACAACTACACTAAAGATCATTGGTGAGTTTATAGAGAACAAAAACATATCAGTTTCTACTGATATTAAAAGTGCTGAGACATTTAATAGTTACCCTAATGAGTTGAAGCAGGTACTTCTGAATCTTCTGAAAAATGCTGAAGATGTTCTACTTGAAAGAGAGGTCGAGGATGCAAGGATCACCATCAAAACATTTTGTGATCAGGATCATCTGTATCTTGAAGTCTGTGATAATGCAGGGGGTGTTCCTGAAACGCATATTGATCAGATATTTAATGCCTATTACAGTTCAAAGTCGCAAGAGATAGGTAGCGGTTTAGGGCTGTACATGAGTAAGATCATCATTGAAGAACATTGCGGCGGGAGTTTGAGCGTGAAAAATGTAGAAGATGGGGCCTGCTTCTGCATAAGTCTTCCCAAATAAAAAGTTACAGCTTCGATGCAATTTGCACCGGAGTTCACCTCTCTACGCACACCAGCGCGTTATCGGGTTCACATCCGGCACAACTTACACCAAATCTGGAACTTTTATAGTTTAGTTCTATTTTTAGATCCAGCTTTTTATAAAGCTAGACGAATTCCTACCGGGCAGTGGTCTGAGCCTGTGACCTCTTGCAGTATAAAGGCGTCTTCCAGAACCTCTGCAAGATCATCAGAGATAAAGAAGTAGTCGATTCTCCAGCCCACATTTTTAGCACGTGCACCTGAACGGTATGACCACCAGCTGTACTCCTCTTCAATGTCACCATGAACGTAACGGAATGTGTCGATGTAGCCGTGCTCTACCAACTTATCCATCCACTCACGCTCTATTGGCAAGAAACCGGATGTTTTGGAATTTGCTTTTGGGTTTTTAAGATCGATCTCTTTATGCGCGGTGTTGACATCGCCACAGATAACGATGGATTTACCTTCATTACGAAGTGCATTACAGTAGTTTAAAAAGTCATCATAAAACTTCATCTTCAAGGCAAGTCGTTCATCATCTTTTTGACCATTAGGAAAGTAGACGTTAAAGAGTATAAAGTCGCCATAGTCCTGCTCAACAATGCGGCCTTCACGTGCCAGGTCAATGTCGTGACGTTTGTCTGTATATTCCGGCTCCATCATTGAAAATGAGGCTGTTCCAGAGTAGCCTTTTTTGTCAGCACTGTT
>JAUVKK010000170.1 GCA_030596305.1 Helicobacteraceae bacterium
AACGATCTTTTGTGCCAGTTTGATGTTGCCGACCACTTCGATATTTGTTGCACCTAAAGCCTCAAAACGTTTTTTGTCCGCTTCACTTTGACAAAAGATCTTATCAACTCTTTTGAACATCTGGACATATAACCATCGAAGCTTCATATACTTTGGAAAGCTTCGTTCTGTCATTCGGGCATTAAGTAAAACGACCTTTGCCCCCTTTGCACGGGCAACGGCAAAAAGCAGATACCAGAACTCTGCTTCCAAAACAACTAAGACATTATGCTTCTTAATCCAAAAAGGGAGCAGTGACTCAAAAGGAAGGTAACGTACTTCCGCCTTATACTTCAACGCTTCGGCATTACCGGTGTGTGTGATCGTTGAGATAGAGACATCTCTGCCCTCTAATTTATCCAACACTGGTTTCAAGGCTCTCGCTTCACCCAGAGAGCAGACATGAAACCAGATATCATCTTTTAAAAACCGTGGATTCTTTATTAAGAAAAAACGCGCAGGAATAGACTCTCTGTATTTTGCTTTAAACAATAGTAGGAGTAAAAAGGGTAGCGCTACAACATAAAGCAGTGCAGCTGTAAAAAAGTAAAGGAGCGTAAATGGTCTGATCATAACGACACTCCTAACAGCGAAGTGTGATTACGCTTCTGCTGCCTCTGTAGATGGCTCGATGTAAAGGATACGGCCACAGTGTGGACAGTTAGTGATCTCTTCACCTTTGATGACTTCAGCATACACTTTGTCATTGATGACCATGTAACAACCCATACAAGCTTGGTTTTTAACTTCAACAGCCGTTGTGTTTTTAGCCCAGCGACGAATCTTTTGATAAAACGAAAGACCTTTTTGGTTCATCTTAGAGACAAGCTTCTCTTTTGCTTCGAAGACTTTTTGACGCTCTGTATTGATCGCTGCAAGTTTTGCGTCAACCTCTTCTTTAACAGCAGAGAGATTCGCATCGATCTCTTCCATCTGGCTTTGAAGCTCTGTCATCTTCTCTTGTTTGTTCTCGATCACTTTTTCTAAACGCTCGATCTCTTCGTTTGCAAAAGAGACCTGCTCTTTAGCGATCTCTTCTTCGAGTTGAAGTGACTTCATCTCACGTTCAGTCTTGACATCACCGCTTTTTTTGCTGTTCTCTTCAAGCTTAGCTGAAAGTTCTGCAATGTGAAGCTCATTTTTCTGCTTTTTGACCTGCTCGGACTTAGACTCTTCGTCCAATGTTGCGATCTCAGAACTTAGGTTCTCTTTTTTAGCCAATGCTGCTTCATACTTGATGTTTGCTTCTTCGATCTGTGGCTCAAATGCATCGATCTCTTTGTCAACTTTAGATAGGTCGATAAGTTGTTCTAGGTGCTTGTTCAATCTTTTTCCTTAAAATAGTGCAGTTATTAGTCTACTAAAAAGTGGTAAGAGTGCCCATGTTCAGGGCACTTCTCATCTACAAATAAGTAAATGGGTTTTTTGATGATGAAATTATAACCGTTAATCCTAAATTTTTCAAATCTTCAGCCAATATCTCGCCAAAAAAACGCTCACTTTCAAAGTGACCGATGTCGATCATGTTCAGTCCCAGCATCTTCGCTTCCATCGCATCATGGTATTTAATATCTCCGGTTAAGAAGAGGTCGGCATCGATCTCACGTATCATCGAAGCACCAGAACCCGTGCAGAGGGCAACACGTTTTATGACACGGTCATGTGCTACAACACTTTTGATATGGGTCAGACCAAAGGCTTTAGCCACCTCAGCACTAAACTCTTCCAACTTTTTGTCCACATCGAAATAGAGCAGATACTCATCACGGTTCAGTACAGTTTTGCCCAAGACTTTTTCAGCAACATACGCATTAAGATGACTCAAGTCAAAATTGGTATGCATCGCAATGTTTGCAATCTTTTTTTCGATCATCTTTGCAAGCAGTTTACTGGGATAGGTCGCAAAATCCATAGACTTAATACCGCCAAAGATAAGTGGATGATGGGTGATAATAAGCGTACCTTCATCAACACTCTCTAAAAGCTCTTCGTCAATATCGATGCTCAAGACAACACTGCTGACCTCTTGATCATAACTGCCAAGGATCAGGCCGGAGTTATCCCAAGATGCTTGCATCTCAAAAGGGGAGATCTCATCCAGACGCTTGTATATTGCTTCTAATCTCATTCATAACTCCTTTTTTTGCGTTTGACACGAACACGAGTACCGCTGTTATGCACCAGAGGATCGATATCTTTACACTCAAAAAGTTTACTCTCTTCTAGCAAGTCTCTCAGCTTTTTAAACCCATAATTCCGCGGGTCAAACTCAGGAGATTTGTTTAAGACATTTTGGCCAACCGAACCAAGATGTGACCAGCCCGCTTCATCCGCTGTATCATCTACTGCATGACGCAGCGTGTTTAAGATACGAAGGTCCAGTTTCTGTCTCTTTTGTACCGGTTTTTTCAGCTTCGGCTCACTGCTGTTATCGGCCTTGCGTAGTATCTCTGTATAGATAAACTTGTCACAGGCACTCATAAAGGCCTTGGGGGTCTTCTTCTCGCCAAAACCATAGACTTTCAGACCGCCTTCACGAATACGACTTGCCAAGCGTGTAAAGTCACTGTCGCTTGAAACAATGCAAAAACCATCCAATCGTTCACTGTAAAGCAGGTCCATCGCATCAATGATCATGGCAGAGTCCGTCGCGTTTTTACCGGTTGTGTAGGCGAACTGCTGCACCGGGTTGATACCATGTTCAAGCAGAGCTGTTTTCCAACCTTTCAGACGGGTGTCTGTCCAGTCCCCATAGATCCGTTTGACACTTGCAACCCCATACTGTGCGATCTCATCCAAAAGTCCCTCAATGATCGAAGCTTGTGCGTTATCTGCATCGATCAAGACAGCTAAACGAGCTTGATTACTTCCCATTAAGTCTATCCAACTCCTCTTGAGCAGCCTCCAGTTCCGGTTCAATCTCCAGCGCTTTTTCATACATCATCTTCGCCTCGGCAACACGTTTCATCTCAACCAGCAGGTTGGCGTAGTTAAAGTAGGTCACCTCATACTCCGGGTCAAGTTCAATCGCACGTTTATAGTGTTCTGCCGCCTCATCCAAACGTCCCAGAGTCTTTAACTGAGAAGCGATAGCCAGGTGTGTCACATCTTCTTCTTGCAGTGAAAGAGAGTGGTTATATAGCTTTAGCGCCTCATCGTGATTGCCCATCGCACTCAAGACAAAACCTAAACGGTTAGCAAGTTCAGGAATACTGCTGTCGTGCTCATGTGCCTTT
>JAUVKK010000198.1 GCA_030596305.1 Helicobacteraceae bacterium
TATATTTTGGCTTCTGAACATATTATCGATTTTTTGATCAACCGCGCGAAGCCTATTATCTACGCAACAGCACCTTCGCTGTTTGATACGCTTTTAGGACACCATGCGCTGCGTTACATTCAAGAGAATACCAAAACACTAACTGCGGCTATTCAAGGTCGTAGAGCTATTGTAAAAGAGGTGTTTGGTGTTGAGGTCAAAGGCCTTATTGTGCCGATCTTGGTTAATGACAACCGTAAGGTGATGGCGATTCAAAAAGAACTTTTGGAAGATAACCTTTTAGTTGGGGCAATTCGCCAGCCTACGGTTCCTTCTGCGATCATCCGTTTTATTGCACGACTAGGGTTAGATGAACAGAAATTTAGAGAACATTGTATCAAGATCAAAAAGGCGATCGAAGCCGTAAACTAGGCCTCGATAGGCTATTAACCTGACTTTGGATAAAATAACTGTTATTTACGATAAGTCAGAGGGCGTAATGCAGATCAAAAAACTCCAGGTTTCTCTTGATGAGAAGCACTTAGTTGACATCGACTTTACGATAAAACACTCATTGGCACTTGTCGGACAGAGCGGCAGCGGTAAAAGCCTGACGTTAAAAGCGCTGCTTGGGATGCTGCCGTCACAGATGGATCTGAAGTTAGAGTTAGAAGCTGACTTTGCACTTGAACGGGGCAAGACGATCGCTTTTGTGCCGCAAAATCCGTTTACGGCACTTTCGCCGCTGACCAAGATCAAAGATCAGTTCTTTGTTGATGCGAAGAAGATGCGTTCTCTATGTGAAAGTGTCGATCTCGATCTTGCGCTGTTGGAGCGTTTTCCTCCGGAACTTTCAGGAGGCCAGCTGCAGCGTGTAGTTATTGCCATCGCATTAAGCGGTGAGCCAAAGCTGTTGATGTTGGATGAACCGACAACAGCACTTGACCCGAAGACCAGAGTAGTGATCATCGAGCTGCTTAAAAAGCTGCAGCACAGTCAAGGCTTTAAAGTGCTTTTTGTGACCCATGATATGCACTCCGCTTCGGCGCTTTGTGATGAGATCTGTGTCATTAAAGAGGGCAAGGTCCAAGAGAGCGGCGTGATGGAGAGTGTGGTCAATAACCCATCAAGCCCTTATACAAAAACATTAATTGAAGCAAGTTTTGCAAACAGGAAGTTTAGAGAATGAATATAGAAGAGATATTAGATAAGAAGAAAAGTCGAGAAGGCGGTCTTAAGATAGAGACGCCGGTAAAAGCGAAGAGGTCGGGTCTTAAAAAGATCATTACCGTTGCTATCCTTCTGTTTGTTATTTTTGGGCCTATCGTCTATGTCGGCATGATCGCAACAAATCTGACCTATGACACAAGCAAGCTGACGACAGAGTATCACCCGAGAGTCTCATCTCGTATTTATGATGTCAATGGTGACAAGATCGCAAATATTTTTGAAGGGCGTCACCGCTTTTACGCCCCGTTCGATGAGATCCCGCCGCGTATGGTAGAGGCACTTCTGGCGATCGAAGATACCTCGTTTTTCGAACACGGCGGTATCAACTATGATGCGATCATGCGTGCGATCATTAAAGATATCAAGGCGATGGCTATGGTCGAAGGTGCCAGCACCCTGACACAGCAACTGGTTAAAAACACTCTCTTGACCAGAGAGAAAAAAATCTCCAGAAAGATCAAAGAGCTTATCCTTTCGTATAAGATCGAGTCAGAGTTGACCAAGGTCGAGATCTTGGAGCGTTACTTCAACGAGATCTATCTGGGACACAACTATTACGGTGTCAAAACTGCAGCAGACGGTTACTTTAATAAAGAGTTGAAAGATCTGACACTTAAAGAGATGGCGATCCTGGTCGGACTTCCAAAGGCACCTAGCTATTATGCACCGACCAAAAACTATGATATCTCTTTGGGTCGTGCAAACCGCGTTATCGAACGTCTATATGCTTTGGCATGGATCGATAAAGAGAGTTATGAGAAAGCACTTGCTGAGAAGCCTGTTGTTTATGATCAGACTTTGACACAGAATGAAGCCCCTTATATTGTTGATGAGGTGGTCCGCCGCCTTAACGAGCAGTTCCCCGACTTTAAAACAGGCGGTTACAAGGTCTATACAACGATCGATCTCAAAATGCAAAAAGCAGCACGTGATGCGATGACCTATGGATATGAGCAGGCACAGGTACGTCTTGCAAAAGAGATAGAGAGAGTCAAAGAGAAGAGACCAAAAGATTATGTCGATTATGAAGATGTAAATCTGACTAAATTCAATGGTGCTATGATATCAGTTGACCCTAAACTTGGCGAGATCCGTGCAATGATCGGCGGTGTTGACTATACAAAGAGCTCATTTAACCGTGCAACACAAGCCTACCGTCAACCCGGTTCAGCCTTTAAACCTTTTCTCTATCAGGTGGCTTTGGACTTTGGACTCTCACCGGCAACTAAACTTATCGATATTGCACGTACCTATGATTTTGAGACAGATCAGGATAAAGATTCAAATGAGACACGCCGTTGGAAACCGAAGAACTATGAAAACAACTTCAAAGGTCTTATCTCTCTTAGAGAGGCTTTGGTCCACTCGCGTAACCTTGCGACCATCAACCTGGTAACGGACATAGGGATCAATACCATTAAAAGCAAGCTCAAAAAACAGTATGAGATCCAAGACCTGCCGAGTGACCTCTCTCTGTCTCTAGGAAGTATCACATTGACACCGGAACGTTTCGCGCAGTACTTTACCTCTTTTGCCAATGGAGGTCAGTTAACAGATCTGCGTCTTATCAGTTATGTCGAGCAGGACGGTGAGACACGCTGGGAACACCCTGAACAGATCATAAAAAAAGTGACGGAAGAGCGACAGGCATTTTTGATGACAACTATCCTGCGTGACTTTGTCAGCCGTGGTTCAGTGTATCGTGCACGTGCCTGGGGTAACGAGCTTGCGGGTAAGACGGGAACA
>JAUVKK010000213.1 GCA_030596305.1 Helicobacteraceae bacterium
CGAACAGGCGAACGGTCCTCTTACTGCACATGTCGAGATGAATATGTCTCCAGAGAAGATCGAAGCCAGTCTCAACCAAAACAACATGTATAAAACGCTTTTTAAAAAGGTCTATAAGGTTGATCGTATCACTATGCACGATGTTATTGACGCCATAGTCGAATTTGAAAATGCTCTTGTCACACCCAACAGTCGTTTTGACCGTTATCTCCGTGGAGAGTTAGAATTAAGTGAGAGTGAGAAACAGGGATATGCCAAATTCAAGTCACTAGGGTGTATCACCTGTCATAATGGTGTCAATGTCGGCTCCAACGCTTTTCAGAAAATGGGACTTTTCAGAGATTATCCCTACAAGTCACAATACCAAGATCGTTACGCTTTGACCAAAAAACAGTACCACAAAAATGTCTACAAAGTACCTACCCTGCGTAACATCAACTTGACTGCACCCTATTTTCATGATGCCAGTGCCAAGACCCTTGAAGAAGCTATCAAGACTATGGCACGTTATAACCTCGGCATCACTATCTCTAAAGAAGATACCGCTCTTTTAGCCAGTTTTTTAAAGAGTCTTGAGGGTGAACGACCCGCTATACTGGATATGCCATGAAACACAAACTTATATTAGCTTTTATACTGGGTATATTCTCAGTCCTTCTCATCACCTACTATTACCTGCACCAACGCTCTTTTTCGCAGCAGTACAAAACGGTGATCAATGGTTTTCACACCTTACAGAACAACTACGATACCCTCTCTTACGAGATCTTGAAAAGTGCACTCTACAGCTTCAACAACCAAGACACCATCTCACAAGGGATGCAGAACCTTAATCTCGATTATGCCAACCTCTATAACGCACCGCTACTGCATGAAGAGCAGTACATGACCCTCGATTACCCACTGATCGATCTTGGTACCAGTATTGCTGACTATAACAGTGCCATCGAACACTATCTTATGCTCAATGCCGGTATAAAAAACTCTTTTGTCTTTCTTCTCAACTACACAGAAAACACCCATGAGCTCTTTGCTCCTAACGCTTCCATCCATACTGATGTCAATGCCATTGTCTCTGAACTCTCTAACATGCGCCAACTACTGGATGACAAGCATCTCAAAACAGTACATGAGCACTTGGCAAACATCCATGAATTTATTCCTGAGAACAAGGAACAAAAAGCATTTATTGAGACGATAACGCTGCATATCAATTACATACAAAATAATTTTGCCGAATTCAGTGCAATAATCACTAAATTGCAGAGTAAAGAGATAGACACCGCTCTGATTGGTCTGAAAGAGAATTTTGACCAGATCGCACAGACAGACTTTGTGCTGATCGATACACTTGCCATTTTAATGCTCTCTCTAATTGTGACAGCATTGATTGTCATTATCTTGCTTCTCATTCGTTCACAGCGAGAAAACTATCGTCTTAAGATGATGAAAGCGGAGTTGGAGCACAGTGCCAACTTCGATATTCTCACCGGTCTTTTAAATCGCAACAGTTTCAACAAAGCCATCATTCAGAAACAGTATAAAAATCCTACCTTTTTACTGATCAACGTCAACGGCTTTAAACATGTCAATGATCTTTACGGTTCTGAGATCGGTGACTATATACTGCAAGAGGTCTCTCAACTTATTAAACTGCCGATCTTTAAAGCCTTCAGACCAACTTACTACCGTCTTGGCGGAGATGACTTTGGTATCTTGCTGGAGAATATCTCAAGTAAAAAAGTGATGGGATTTTCAGAAGCTCTGGCCCAGAGTATTAAACACTTTATCTTTATCGACAATGATATCGAGATCAACATCTCTATCAGTATCGCGATCAACAGTGAAGAGCCTCTGCTGGAAAATGCAGACATGGTCTTGAAACACTACAAAAAGCAGAAGGCCGAGACCATTGTAGTCTTCTCCGAAAAACTAAAACTCAAAGAGCAGATCCAAAACAACATCAACGTCTTGCAGTCCCTTGCCAAGGCTATTGAGGACAAAAGGATCATCCCCTACTTTCAACCGATCATCGATCTTCAAAGCGGCAAGATCGTCAAGTATGAAGCGCTGGTCAGACAGATCTCTCCCGACGGCCAGGTCATCGGACCGCATGAGTTTTTGGACCTTGCTGCCCAGACACCACTCTATCGAGAGTTGACCAAGGTGATGATAGAGCATGTCTTTGACATCTTTACAGATGAGCCTTACCGCTTCTCCATCAACCTCTCTATGCGTGACCTTCTCGATACGGAACTGATGGTAATGCTTGAAGATCAGCTGAAAAACAACCCTGAGAGTGCCAAACGCCTGGAGATAGAGCTTTTAGAGAGTGAAAACCTCTTTGACATTCAGGCGACAGAGCACTTTATCACCCTGCTAAAAAGTTATGGATGCCGTATCGCCATCGATGATTTTGGAACAGGTTACTCCAACTTCTCCTACCTTGCCAAACTCTCTGTCGATACACTCAAGATCGACGGTTCTCTGATCTCAAAGATCATGACCGATGACAAGTACTGTAAGACGGTTAAGACTATCGTTCACTATGCCAATACACTGGGAGTAGAAACGGTTGCAGAGTTTGTTGAGACCAGAGAAGTCGCACTTAAACTCAAAGAGATCGGTGTCACCTATGGTCAGGGCTACTACTTTGACAAACCGCAAGCGACACTTGTACAAAAAGAGATTATTTTATAACCTACTGTGTTACAATCATTAAAACATATAAATTAAAATCACAAA
>JAUVKK010000090.1 GCA_030596305.1 Helicobacteraceae bacterium
CGTTTCAGGGTTCGCTGCATACATCTCGTACGGAAAACGACAGTCATTCGCACATGAACCACGGTTTGGAACACGGCCGCTCTGCAGGGTCGAGATAAGGCAGCGGCCAGAGTAAGCAAAACACATCGAACCATGGGCAAAGACCTCTAACTCTAAAGAGGGAAGCTCTTTTTTGATCTCCTGGAGGTCACGAAGAGAGATCTCACGTGCGGTGATAATACGCTCTGCTCCCATGTCATGATAGATCTGTGCATCAAGCACGTTCATAACATTTGCCTGTGTTGAGAGGTGTTTTGGGATGTGCGGTGCGATCTCTTGAGAGAGTTTAAGTACACCCGGTGTTGCCACGATCATGGCGTCAGGGTTAAGGTCTGCCATCTTTTCAATATGCTTTTTAAGAAGACCCAGCTGTGAGTTAAACGGAAAACCATTGATCGTGGTATAGACCTTTTTACCACGTTCATGCGCATACTTGATACCTGCTTCATAATCTTCTATCGTGAACTCTTTACCTGAACGGATACGAAGTGAGAAGTGGCTTACTCCGCCATATACAGCGTCCGCACCATAGTCAAGTGCTATTTTGAGTTTTTCAAGGTTACCCGCAGGCGAGAGGAGTTCGACTTTTTTGTTCTGATTCATGGCAGACTCTTTCGTTATGACATCTCTTTCTAAGATATCCGTTAAATTATAAACGTAATTTTAGCGAAATATCCAATATCGTGATTTAAGTCACTAATCTATATTATAATTACAAGAACCAACAACGTCATCCTGAACTCGATTCAGGATCCACTGCATCAACGATGCAGATAACAGCTTTGCTGTTTTAAAAGGAGTAGATTCTGAATCAAGTTCAGAATGACGCATCTCCTTACTAAATATTCCTACCAAGGAGAGTCATGAAAATAGATCTGCACAGCCACACAACACTCTGCAACCACGCTATGGGCACTGTCAATGAGTATGTTGAAAAAGCGATTGAGAACGGAACGGATATTTTCGGCTTCTCCGACCACGCACCCATGGATTTTGACCCGACATACCGTATGAGCTTTGAAGAGATGGCAATCTACCGTGGATGGGTCATGGATGCCAAACAGAAGTATGCGGAGAAGATCGAGATTCTCTTTGGCTATGAGGTCGACTATCTTCCCGGACATATGGATGAGCGTGTCTTAAAGGCGGATGTAGACTTTCTGATCGGTTCTGTCCACTTCATCAATGAATGGGGCTTTGACAACCCGGAGTTTATCGGCCGTTACCAGCATGAAGATATCGATGTCATCTGGCAGAAATATTTTGACCTTATCGAAGCGATGGCAAAAACCGGTTTTTTTGATATTGCCGGCCATATCGACCTTATCAAGGTCTTTAAGTTTATGCCAAAAAGAGATATTTTAGAGATGGCAATGCCGGCACTCAAAGCCATCAAAGAGGCTGACATGGTCTTAGAGATCAATGTGGCCGGCTACCGTAAACCCTGCGAAGAGCCCTACCCCTCCCCTAGTATCTTGCAAGCTGCTTTTGAACTAAACATCCCTATAACATTCGGTTCAGATGCCCACAATCCTGAGCAGGTCGGACTTTTCAGAAAAGAGGCAGAAGATCTGGCACGTTCTATCGGTTATACCGAGTGTGCCACCTTTAAAAGTCGTAAACGTACCATGGTGACTTTTTAACTCTGTTTCTAAAGTTAGAACTTATTTAACTAACGCTACATTTAATGCAACAGCACTATAAATGGAGTAGCGTATAATGAGTAACTTATTTTCAAACACACTTTTTTTACTATTCGCTCTGTTTTTGACACCTCATCTTCATGCTATTGAACCGCAAGAGCCCCAGCAACTGCTTTCGTCCAAGGAGACATTAGTCGTTATAGAGAAAATCAAACCCTATGGCATCTCCTTTGGTAATGGTAAAAGGGAAGTGCATGTCTTTATTGACCCTTACTGTTCGGTCTCGCAATACTACCTCTCCACTGTTTTTGAAAAAAGAGAGCGCAATTTTAAAAATAGTACTTACTATTTTTATCTTTACGAACTTGAGAGTAAAGACTCCAAAGAGATAATAGAAGAGATCTTGAGCGCCGACAACAAAGAGCAGGCACTGAAAGCCGTCATGCTCGATAATGATATTTTCTTTTTGGAGGGGGAGGAGAGCGATGTTAAAGATGAGATCAATGCCATTGCAGAGGCCGCTCAAAAGATCGGTGTCTACAAAAGACCTTATGTACTTATCAATGGTAAAGTACAACGGTGAGAAATAAGAATATTCCTTTTTCTAAATTACCATATGAAACATCATACAAACTGTCTATTTTTTAAGCAGAGCTTATAGTTAAGTGTTACATCATTTGAGTTATACTTCTTGCAATCAAAATATATCCAGGAGATTACACATGGGAAAATTCGTTAACAACACAGAAGAGTTCTTTGCATATTGTGAAGAGAATGATGTTCAATTCGTAGACCTTCGTTTTACAGACCTTAAGGGTGCATGGCACCACCTTACTTACCGTATGAGCGCGGTAAATGCAGGCATTATTGAAGGTGGTTTCCCATTTGATGGTTCATCAGTAGATGCATGGCAGCCGATCAACAAGTCAGACATGCTTCTTAAAGCAGACGTTGAGACTGCATTCCTTGACCCGTTCACTGCTGATCCGACTATCATCCTTATTTGTGATATCTATGATATTTACAAAGATGAGTTATACGAAAAATGTCCACGTTCGGTCGCTAAAAAAGCACTTAAACATGCTGAAGAGATCGGTATTGCTGACGCTGCATACTTTGGTCCTGAAAACGAATTTTTCATCTTTGATGACGTTAAGTTCACTGACAGCATCAACGAAGCAGGCTACAAAGTAGACACTGAAGAGGGTGAGTGGAACTCAGGTACACACTACGAAGACATGTACAACACGGCACACCGTCCAGGAACTAAGGGTGGTTACTTCCCGGTTCAACCAACTGACTCTATGGTAGACCTTCGTGCTGAGATGATGCTTGTTCTTGAGCAAGTCGGTCTTGAAGTCATTCTTGGTCACCACGAAGTGGCACAGGGTCAAGGTGAGATCGGTATTGTTTATTCTGACATCATCACTGCATCTGACAACGTTCAAAAGTACAAGTATGTTGTAAAGATGATCGCACACCTTAACGGTAAGACTGCGACATTCATGCCTAAGCCACTTTACGGTGACAATGGAAACGGTATGCACGTACACCAGTCACTTTGGAAAGACGGTAAAAACCTTTTCTACAAACAAGGTGAGTACGGTAACCTTTCTCAGATGGCTGTCCACTATACTGGCGGTATCTTCAACCATGCTGCAGCAGTCGCTTCATTTACTAACCCGTCAACGAACTCGTACAAGCGTCTTATTCCAGGTTTCGAAGCGCCAAGTATCCTTACTTACTCTTCTCAGAACCGTTCTGCTGCATGTCGTATCCCTTACGGTGCAGGTGAAGGTGCAACGCGTATCGAGATGCGTTTCCCAGACTCTACTGCATGTCCATACCTTGCATTTGCAGCGATGATGATGGCAGGACTTGACGGTATCGATAAAGCTACTGTTCCTGTTGGTCCAATGGATGAAGACCTTTTCGAACTTTCTCTTGATGAGATCCGTGACAAAAACATTCCTCAAATGCCTCACACACTACGTGAAGCACTTGAAGGTCTTATCAGTGATCACGACTTCTTGAAGCCGGTATTTACTGACGAGATGATCCAAGCATACCAGCACTACCGTTTCGAGCGTGATGTATGGCCAGACGAAGGTCGTCCAACTGCTTACGAGTTTAAAACTACGTACCAGTGTTAATCTAACTCTGCATCAGCAGAATCTACAATTTATATCTGATGCCTTCGGGCATCATCTTCCCAATCCCCTTTTTTTATTCACATTTTTTTTCAAAATGCCCAATATCAGGCACTCTTTAGCCATTTATTGTTATAACTTTGTATAATAAATCGAAGTTTTATAGAAAATAGAGGGGTTTTGTACAGTGACAAAAGAGAAGACAAAAGAGCTGCTAAACACTGTTATCCACCTCAGCAGTGAAGCACACCCTGATGTCCACCAAAAAGTCCTGCTCCTCTCCAAACAATATATGCAAGATGTCCGTTTCCGCGCGATGCTTGTCGAACAAAACTCCCGTTATAATGAGAAACTCCAACGACAAGAGAAAGAGCTGGCACGCTACAAACATGAGCTGGTCAAACTGGTCAAAGAGGAGACAGAAGCACATAACAAACAAGAGAAGATGCTTCAGCAACAAGCTAAAATGGCCGCTATGGGTGAGATGATGGACGCTGTCGCCCACCAGTGGAAACAGCCTCTAAACGCCCTCAGTATGTTAGGACAGCTCCTTAAAATGGATTATGAAGAGGGTAATGTCGACAAACCCTATATTGACGACATGCTCAAAAACTCTGACGAACAGATCGAACATATGATCTCAACTTTGACAGAGTTCCGTACCTTCTTCCGTCCCGACAAAGAGCCCGAGCCTTTCGGGCTTAAACGCTGTATTCAAACAGTTATGCTGCTTATGAAAGATGAGCTCATGCGTAATCAGATCGAAGTGCATATCGAAAGTGAAAAAGAGATCATCATCAACGGGATCGAAAATGAGTTTAAACACCTCATCTTGAATATCATTGCCAATGCTAAAGATGCCTTTAATGAGCGTGAACGTAAACAGCGTGCTATCTATATACGCTATTACGAAGAGGACGGCAATATCATCTTGCAGATCGAAGACAATGCCGGCGGTATTCCTGATGAGATCATCAAAGACATCTTCAAGCCAAACATCACATCTAAAGAAGAGGGGACCGGAATCGGTCTCTACATGAGTGCACAGATCGCTGAAAAACTAAGCGGACAGCTTTTTGTTGCCAACACTGAACGCGGTGCTGAATTCACTCTAGAAGTCCATCCCTGTTGTAATTAAGAGCCGCATAATGGAGCTATTATCAACTATTTAGCCCACCTCTACTTCGCCTCGCCTAATCCAGAATCAATGGTTGGTAATTTACTGCCGGACTTTACAAAACAGATCAG
>JAUVKK010000205.1 GCA_030596305.1 Helicobacteraceae bacterium
AGAAGGTTGCCACGATCATTTAAGATCAGTTTTTTGCCGATACGGTCAAAAAGCTGTTCGCCTAACTCTTTTTCCAACTCACGGATAGACATTGAGACAGCCGACTGACTCATCTCATACTCTTTTGCTGTCTCAATAACCCGCTGCGTTCGGGCTAAAGAGATAAAAAGTTCCAACTGTTTAAATGAGTACATAGAGATCCTTTTTTCACCTTGACATATACTATGAATTTATAGTTTAATTCATTATTTTTGCTTATATAGATAGGTAATATTCAATTATATTGTTTATTATATCACTAATTCTTTATTTAGCTTCCCTAAGCAACTGTGATAAAATACCATTGAGACCTCTGAACAAACCTGACGTTCTCAGCAAATAGAGATATATGCTAGTACAAGGCGAAAGTACGCAGGAGCTACTTGTAGCTTCAAGTGCTTTCAACGAAGGAATAGTAGTTCTCTCTATCTGCCCTTCGGGAGGGATTTACAGAAGCGATCTTGCACACTATTTTCCATCGTCGTAGCTATGGCTATGACTCAAGAAAAGTAATGCACAATCTCACCTCTGTAAATCTCTCTGAGAATGCCAGGTTTGTTCAGAGGTCTCAATTATATTAAAATTTTACTTTTGAGCCAAAGTTTGATATATTTTTTCCATGAAAAAGAGCGAAATAAAGGTATTTCCCTTGGTCACAAATTCAGCTTTTATAATAGCTTTGCTGTTATTTGTATCTATGATGCAATATATCCCATATTAAGCATGAGATGAAGAGAAGAGTAAAGTGGTTGAATTAGTAACATTCTAATCAAAAATTAAAGATCACTATTATGCCATCGGGTGATGTTTTAATACGGTATCTTGCAGGTTCTGCTTCTGTATATGGGTGTAAATCTGTGTCGTTAGCAGCGAAGCGTGTCCAAGCAGTTCTTGGACAACACGCAGATCTGCACCACCTAATATCAAGGCAGTTGCATATGAATGTCGTAAGACGTGAGGTGAGACGCCTAAGTACTTTTGGGTGATTTTAAATGCCGATATTCGACTCAACGGTTTACCTGTATAGTTCAGCCAGATCTGCTCTTTTTCAAACGGTATGCTGCTTAGATAGTTCTGTAAAAGAACCAAAGCCTCTTTTGCGATAGGTATAAGACGCTCTTTATCACCTTTACCATGGCGTACGCGCAGCCAGTTACCTTCTATGTCTTCAAGACGCATACTCAGACACTCACTGATACGCATTCCTGTTGCATAGAGAAAAAGGATCATAGCAGCGTCTCGCATTCCTATCCAAGAGCTTTGGTCAATACTCTCAATCCCTGTTTGTATCTGCTTGTATGTCAGGAACTTTGGTAGGTTTTTTGGGGTCTTAGCCAGTTTCAGTTTTTGCTGATCCTGCACAAATTCACTTCGAAAGCAGAAGGCAAAAAAAGCATTGACAGCTGAAAGTTTTCGGTTCAAGGTTCTTTTGTTGTCATATGATGAGAGTGCTTTTAGTGTGGCGTTGGTGTCGAGGGAGATAAGTGGTTTTTTAGTGAGCTCTTCGATCTGAAGAAGGTCACTTCTATAAGCATCAACACTCTTTTTTGAGAGTGCTTTTGTGACTTGGATGTACTCTAAAAAAGCCTCAAGTTCGTTGGACATTACTCTATTGGATAGACCAAATCATTGACATAGAAGGCTTTATCACCGACATAGACGTAGCCATCATCAATGTTTAGCTCATAGACGTCAGATACAGCGAGATCTTTGCTTAGCTCGATGATGTAACCTTGTCTCTCAAGAAGATAAAGTTTGTCCTCTGTCATGATCATACCAAGGAAGTGGGCAAACGGATATTTACGTTTAGCCTTCAGCTGCAGTGACGGTGTTAAGGCAACGACCTCACCCTCTTTAGTTGTGATCCAGATACCTTCGTCGCTGAAGATTATGTCACGCATCTCATACTTCTCGCGACGCTCTTTTTCACTTAGCGAGAAGAGACGGTAACCCGTCGCTGCGACCATAACGTTGTCAATAACATTGAAGTAGATGATGTTGTTGAAATTTTCTTCAGAACTGACTAACATCGAACGAAGTACCTGCTTGGTCTCTGAGTTTATAATAACGATCTTACCGTCAAGTGTAAGATATAGAACCAACTCATTTAAAAAGAAAGGGTTGACAATACGTGTGTCAACCGCAATCGGTGCATTTCCGCTCTCTTTAAAGATAAGTTTTTTTGTACTTAAAGTATAAAGTGCCATTTCATTTGTAGCAAATAAAACAGCAACGTGGTCATCTTTTACCGTTGCACCGGCTATCGTCTTTTTAAGGTTAAGGTTGATCTCTGTAGTAATGTCGTCAATGCTTTGTAAAAGAAGCTCACCGTCTACCTTGGAAGCAACGATCCAGCCGTCACTTTGACCAATATAGCTGTAACCTTCAGGCAGTGAGTATTCTTGAACACCCTCTTTTGTCAAGATCTGCCCATTCTCCAAAACTGCACCGTCAGCTGTTGTATGAATGATAGTCTCATCTAAAAACTCTTGTTTGTCCCAGTCATCTTTGACCACTTCAGGTGCAAAGTACTCTTTTGAACTACAGCCGCTGAAGACAAAGAGCGAGAAAAGTAAGATTGAAAAATAGACTTTCACTCTTACTTGACTCCATAGTGTGCTAATGATTGTGCTAATTGATACACCGGCGAGTTGATGTCTATCATTGCAAGTTTTGCCTGCGCCGCCTCTTTTTCACCTTTATCCATCAACAAAACAGCTGCTTCGATCATCGCAAGGTCTTTCAGTAAGGCACTGCTCTTTTGAGCATACTTGTCAAGTCCAGCTGCATCTTCTTGAATTGCTGAAAGTTCATACTCAGCCAAGTCAGCAACAACCAGCGCTTTTGAACTTTGCAGTTTACGCAG
>JAUVKK010000025.1 GCA_030596305.1 Helicobacteraceae bacterium
AAACAGATGCGCGCTCATGTTGAACAGCTGGGAATGAAAGCAGAGATGATACAGCGCTCACTTAACGAAGGCTTCTCCGGCGGCGAGAAAAAACGCAATGAGATACTGCAGATGGAGATGTTGGAGCCCGATCTTATCATCCTAGACGAGATCGACTCAGGACTGGACATCGATGCACTTAAAGCCGTAGCGGAAGGGATCAACCGTATGAAAAACGGCGAACGCAGTTTTTTAGTCATCACCCACTACAGCCGTATCCTTGACTATATCGACCCCGATTATATTCATGTTCTCCAAGATGGCAAGATCGTTAAGACCGGCGGGCCGGAACTTGGCAAAGAGCTTGAGGCAGAAGGATATGGGGCGATCAAGGAAACATCATGACACCCTTTACGCTAAGTGATCATACAACGACTGAACTACTTACATCTCTCGGTCTGGACAAGAGTAAAGAGCCTATTGCCAGTCGGTTTTCAACACTCGGTATGCCCGGTAATAAAACAGAGCAGTACAAGCACTTCTCTATCAAACCGCTGTTGCAGACAGACTACACCCTTGTTCAAGTTCAACAAAAAGAGATACAAGCATCTGGTGAGACCTTGGAGATCAGAGACGGTGTTGTCACCTCAGTTCCTGAGGATACAGACGTAACGTTTAACACCGACGGGAGTGTCGATATGGAGCATTACGATGCCCTCTATTATATGGGTCATCTTCTTTCACCACAGTACATTACCGTGAACATTGAAAGTAATGTCAACATCACGATCGCACATCATGTAACGCTTGAGCAGACACTCATACCTTACCGTATTATTGTCAACATTGCAGAGAACTGTCAGGTTCAGGTCTATGAGACATTTCATACCGAGAACAGTCAAGGATCACTCTTGTTGTACGGTCTTGATGTCTCTGTCGGCCAAAAAAGTATGCTGACATGGCTGCGTAACCAAAGTGCAGAAGGTGGTGAAGCGGTAGTGATCGGCTCACATCACTATGATGTAGACGAGCATGCCAAACTGACCATACAGACCTTTGACTTCGGATCGGGCACAGCCATGCATCTTTATAACAATGATCTAGCTGCACGGACAGAGACCAGAGTCTCACACCTGCTTTTTGCCTCAGCCAAAGCACACCGCGGCAACGTTATCTTACTGCGGCACAACGGCGAGTCTGCCACAAGCCGCCATCAGGCAAAAGCCATTTTAAAAGACAACGCCGTCGGCATCTTTGACGGACGTATCCAAGTCAATAACAGTGCCAGATATACCAAGACAAGCCAAAATTCCAAGGCTATACTCCTTAACAACCACGCATTTATGAAGTCGAAGCCGCAACTTGAGATCTATATCGATGAACTCGAAGCTTCGCATGGCTCAACGATCGGTCAACTCGACGAAGCTGCACTTTTTTATCTCTGTTCGAGAGGTATAACAACAGATGAAGCACGCAAGATGCTGATCCTGGCCTTTGCCAATGAGATGATCGAAGAGGTGCAAGAGAGAAGTCTGGCGGAACAGGTCAAAGATGGTTTTGAATCCACTTATCACCTGGAAAAAGGATAAATAATGACTATGTCAGAACAAGTTACCGCTTACAAAGAGGACCTCGACCTTTTTGGCTCCGAGAATGAGAAAATGGAGTATATCCTCGACTTTGGCCACGATGCCACCAACCTTGATCCTCTCTATATCACTGAAGAGAACATCATCAAAGGCTGCTCGTCACTTGCCTGGCTGCATAAAGAGTTTCAAGAGGGTAAGATCGTCTTAGAAGCGGAGGGAGACTCTATCATCGCCAAGGGCATGCTGGTGATGCTGCTTGGTATCTTTAACAACCGTACCCCCGACGAGATCCTCGCTTTTGATCCCAATGAACTCAAAGAGATGGGAATAATGGAGCTGCTCAGTCCTGTGCGTCAACAAGGTCTTGAAGCCTTTCTCGGTGTTATTTACGGCTATGCTAAAGCGTGCAAGGAGAGAGAAGGATGAACTTCGATGACCTGAAAGAGAAGATCGTGGAAGAGCTCAAAAAGGTCTATGACCCTGAGATCCCTGTAAACATCTATGAACTTGGCTTGATCTACGATATTGAGTGTACTCAAAAGAGTGACGGCATCAAATGTGTTGTGACTATGACCCTTACCTCTGTTGGCTGTCCTGTGAGTGAAAGTCTTGTTGATCAGGTACGTAATACCGGTTATTTCATTGACGGTTACCCTGATCTTGTTGTTGAACCCTATCTCGTCTTTGAGCCTCCATGGTCACAAGAGAAGATGAGTGATGAGGCCAAATTACAGCTGGGTATGCTTTAAGTGCACCTCTAAAAACCCTAGATATCCTCAGAGGGAACAAAGAGAGATGAGATCATAAAGAACTTTTTTTGAGTCATAGCCAAAGCTACGACGATGAAAAATTCTTTGCGAGATCGCTCTCTTTGACCCTCCCTTCGGGCACTAGAGAGGTGTTCACACTCGGCGTTGCCCTTTCTCGTCTTAGCTATGGCTAGGACTTTAAAACGTCGCCTTGATTATGAACACCTCTCTAGTGCTGAGGATAACTACGGTTTTTAGAGGTGCACTTAAATTGTTACTATATTACATACACAAACATAAGTCACTTCATATACATTTCACTTGAGCTATATCAACCCTTTTATAACCTCTATATCGCTATACTTCCGCCACTACAAGTCAAGGAATATTGTGGAACAAACTTACACACCATACGCAGAGATCGATCAAGACGAACTTCAAAAAGATATTGATGCTATTAAAGAGACCATCGGGGCTCCTAACGAAGAGGACTTTCAACATCTTTTGAAGATGGAGCGTTGGGGAAGAAACGGTACCTATATTGGATTTGGTATTGTAATTTTGCTGGGTATCTCATCATTTATGGGCTATCAGCTGCCAACTGCCGGATTTTGGGTCTTTGCACTTATCGCTGCAACATTCCTTGGTCTTGCCAACACCTCTAGATGGGCAAACGTCACTCACCCTATCTTGCATGGTGCTTATGACAAGGTTCCAAACGTCCCTTTCCGCTATACCAAAGCCGGTTACGCTAGAGGCGCGCGTCGTTATGTAGACTGGTTGGACTGGATCAAACCGGAGGCGTGGGAGTATGAGCACAACATCATGCACCACTACCATCTTGGTGAAGATGAAGACCCGGACAATGTTGAGCTTAACACACAGTGGCTGCACAGTATGAAAGTACCTATGTTTGTAAAATATTTCCTTGTATTTTTACTTGCTGCTGTATGGAAGTTTGCTTACTATGCACCTAACACACTATTGATCATGGAGAACAAAGAGCGTAGAAAAAAGAAACAGCCTGAACTTGATGCTTACCAGTGGGATGTTTTCAGTGATAACGGCTTCATTCTCTGGAAAGACTTTATCTTGCCATACGGTATTGTAAAGTTTATATTGATCCCTCTTATCTTTTTACCACTGGGCCAAGAGGCATTTGTCTCAGCATTTATCATCATGGTAATGGCTGAGATCATTGCCAACCTTCACTCATTTTTAGTGATCGTTCCTAACCACTCTGCTGATGACATCTACCGCTTTAACGAGCCACACAAGTCACAAGGTGAGTTCTATCTTCGCCAGATCATGGGAAGTGTTAACTACTGTACCGGTTCTGACCTTATTGATGCGTCTCAAGGGTTCTTGAACTACCAGGTAGAGCACCACCTCTTTCCAAACCTGCCATTGAGCCAGTACCAGAAGATGCAGCCGATCGTGAAAGAGCTCTGTATAAAGTACAACATCGAGTACCGTCAAGAGAGTGTGTTCAAACGCGTTATGATGACAGCTGACCTTATGGTCGGTAAGACACAAAATCTTAGAGTAGACAGCGTATAAATCCTCTCTTTATGTAACTCCTGCGAAAGTAGAAGTTACGTCCACCTCTTCCACCTAAAACTCTTCCTCTTGATTTCTAAGATCCTCTACACTATAATTGATGTATGACATATGAATTAAACTCCCCATTAAGCACACACCTCATCAACACACTGCGTGACAACCAGACCGATGCCCTTAGGTTTCGACAGAACATCAAGACACTGAGTCTTTTACTCGCCGACAAAGCACTGCAAAAAGATGCCTTGAAAAAGACACCTCTTTTTACATGGCAAGGGAAATATAACTTCGAGATGTTTGATGAGAGCAACCTGCTCTTTGTAACTGTTATGCGAGCCGGTCTGCCGATGATCGAAGCATTGATGGACCTTTTCCCCGATGCACAAGCCGGTTTTCTTGCCATAAAAAGAGATGAGACCACTCACAAATCAAAACTCTACTACGACCGTGTTCCGGACTGTCAGGGTAAACATCTTATTCTTGTTGATCCTATGGTCGCTACAGGCGGTTCGCTGATCGATGCCATGGAACTGCTTAAAGATAGAGGACCTAGTAAGATCACTTCACTTAACATCATTGGCAGCCCTGAAGGATTAGATCGGATTGAAAAAGAGTATCCTGATCTGGACATTTACATCGCACAGGTAGACGAAAGACTGAATGATGACAAATACATCATACCGGGACTTGGTGACGCCGGAGACAGACAGTACAATACACCAGAGTAGCAGAAGTTACATTTTAACTAAAGAGGTCTCCCAGCCATCGTATTGCGCGTTGTATTTTCTACTCTCTTCTATAAGTGAGAGAGTTAACGCATCGATCTCATAATAGTGCGGTCTGTCGACTCGGTAAAACTGCAAGCCATGCAGCGGAACATCGTCTGATGGCTCCATCTCTTTTTGAATGTTAAACCCTTCATTCAAAATATACTTGGTAAATTGACTCCGATCTTCTCTGTTTTCAAAAAACATCTTATGCTCTATTGCCCGCTCTAGACGAAGGTTGTCACCCGCCTCTTTAAGTTGGTCACAGGTATGATGGTTTTGGATGATCTGCCACTCTTTAGCTGTTGGATAGAGTAGCTTTTGATAGACCTCCCACTCAAAATCTGCACGTGATCCCATCTCAAACGTATACTCATCAAACTTTTTCATCGCGGCATTGACCGTGTCAGACCACTCAAATTCATATTTTAGGTAATAGATAAAGTTTATCTCTGACTTTGTGACGATCCGCCCAACATAGCTCCCTATACGGTAGCGCAGAGACTCCATCTCAAGACTGTCTTCCATAAAGCCGACAACATCTTCCTCTTCAGCCGAGATCAGCCCATCATCTGTAGGATAATGAAGAGGTACTTTCACAAAACCAACGTAGCCTAAAGATATGTCAGGCAGCTCCTCTGAAACAGTGGCATTAAACGATACCATTGCCACAGAACCCTCTATCGGTTTCATATAGACTTCCCAATACTCCTGCATCCTGACTCCCTACACCATCTCTAAGCTCATGAGAAACATATCTTCTCCATCAGTGATTTCAACGTCAATACTCTCACACTCTGGACAACAGTAGTGCCTTGCACTAAGCTCGCTTTTTATATGACAGGCCCTGCAGACGATCGTCAGAGGCTGTATGTTCATAACAAACTCAGCCCCATCACAGATAGTTTTCTCTTTAAAGGTATTAAAGGCTATCTCCAGAAGCTGTGCTTCTACACCGCTCATCACCCCGATCTTGACAATGATCTTCGTCACTTCAGTTGCATCGTTCTCGCTGGCGATAGTCTCGATCTGTTCCAATAGAGCCTGTACAACAGAGTACTCATGCATCAGCAGATCCTCGGCAGCAGTTCACCTTTGGGCAGGTCTAGAAAGCGGCTGCTTCCGTATGCAGAGTGAAGAACGACTTTCTCCGGATATTTTTGGCTTACACGGCCTATGACAGAAGCATTTTCACAAAATGCAAATTCTTGAAGTATTGCCAATGCCGTGTCGCCATCTTCCGGTGAGACAGCAAGTATGAATGTCCCTTCATTCGCAAAATCCATCGCTTCGAAACCAAAGATCTCACATATGCCGCGAACTTCATCACTGATCTTAACCGCGGTCTCTTCAACTTCGATGCAGACCTCACTGCTCTGTGCCCACTCATTCAGTACTGCAGAAAGTCCCCCGCGAGTAGCATCACGCATGGCATTTAGTGAGATGTTTGCCTCGATCAATGCTTCTACTGCAGGCCAAAGTGTCTCACAATCACTCTGTAAATCAGCACTAACATCAAGGTTTTCTCTAGCCATCAACACCGTCGCACCATGACGACCTATATCACGCGAAGCGATAATGAGATCATTTTCTTGAAGATTAAGAACAGAGATATTCTCTTTCATAAGCTCACCAATTCCCGCTGTATTGATAAAGATCTTATCAACACTTCCTCGCGGGACCACCTTGGTGTCACCGCAGACAATCTGTGCACCGGACTTTGCCAACTCTTTTGCCATACTCTCTACGATCTGTGTCAGATCACTAAAAGAAAATCCCTCTTCGATGATAAATGCTGAGCTCAGATAGAGCGGTTTTGCTCCCATCATTGCCAGGTCATTGACGGTACCCGCAATAGCCAGTTTACCAATATCGCCACCCTCAAAAAAGATAGGGCTAACCGTAAAACTGTCCGTCGTAAAAGCGATCTTTTTATTGATCTGCAAAACAGCAGCGTCTTCTGCTTTTATCAGTATCTCATTATTAAAATGTTTATAAAAGAGATCGTGGATAAGCGTGTTGGTCTCTTCACCACCGCCTCCATGGCTTAACTGTACAGTTTTCATTCTAATACTCCGGCATAACGATAATAGGCGTTACACGCCCCTTCTGAGCTGACCATACAGCTTCCAAGAGGAGTATTTGGCGTACAGGCCGTACCGAATACCTTGCAGTCCATCGGTTTGGCCAGCCCTTTTAGGATCGTACCGCAGATGCATAGTTTATGATCGTCTATCGGTTCAGTCGGCAACAGCTCTGCAAAGAGTTTTTCAGCATCAAGATAGGCATACTCCTCTCTGAGTTCAAGTGCACTATATGGAATGTCACCGATACCACGCCAGCGAAAATGGTCTCGGGGCTGCAGATAGGTATCGATCATTGTCTGCGCTTTTGTGTTCCCCTCCATGGTGACGGAACGAGTGTACTCGATCTCAAGTTCAGCTCTCTTCTCCACCTTTTGGCGCACCATCATCAAAATACCCTGCAGCACATCCACCGGTTCAAACCCTGAAACAACAACCGGTGTCTTGTAGGCCAAGGGCAGCGGACTGTAGATCTTTGCGCCGGTAATAACACTGACATGCGAAGGACCAATAAAGGCATTTATCTTCGCCTTGCCATCAGCCATAATGGCATCAACAGCAGGAGGAACAAGAACATGGTTGATATGGAAAAAAAGGTTATCGATCTTCTGTTCGATGGTCTGCTTGATAACTGCCGCGGTCATCGGTGTCGTTGTCTCAAAGCCAATTGCAAAATAGATTACTTTTTTATCCGGGTTCTCTTTAGCGATCTTCAAGGCATCGGCCGGAGTATAGAGCGGACGTATATCATAGCCTGCAGCACGCTCTTGGGCTAAGGACGTTTTAGAGCCTGGAACACGGATCATGTCCCCCAGTGTAAGCAAGATAGTGTTCTCCATCTTTGCCAGCGCAATAGCATGGTCAATCCGCTCTTTTGGCATGATGCAGACAGGACAGCCCGGACCATGAATAAACGAGATGTTGTCCGGCAGAAGCTGCGGTAATCCATACTTCATAATCGTATGGGTATGCCCGCCGCATACCTCCATAATGCGCAGAGGAGACTCAAGTTTTTGCGCTTCAGTGGTAATCTGCTTGGCTAGAGAGCGGATGATCTCGGGGTCACGAAAACCGTCATAGAGGTCTTTGAGCTGGAGTTCACTCACGAATTGCCTCTGTTCTCACAGTTATCATCTTCAATAACCACTCTTTCACGTTCCTCTTCATCCATCTTCTCCAAGATCTCCCTATAGACGCGCAGAGACTCCAGAGCATCTTCCTCTTCGATCTTATTCATAATAAACCCTATATGCAGCAGAACATAATCACCGATGGCGACACTTCCCTCTTCCATAAGGTCTAGCCCTGCTTCTCGTTTAACACCCATGGTGTCAACAATAGCCGTGTTTCTCTCGGTATCGATTTTAACCACTTTAGATGGAATAGACAGACACATATTAACCTCTCATCTTTCGCTTGAACTCGATCCACTCTATGACACGTTTTACAGATACACTGTCTTTAATGTTGACTTCCAAAATATCAACACCGGGCTTGAGCTTACGTGCTTCAGCTTTTTCATGCTCAACGTCATAGTCAAAGTGTTCCAACAGATCTGTTTTAGTGATCAAGATAAGGTCCGCTTGACGAAACATCACCGGGTACTTCTCGATCTTATCTCCCCCTTCGGGAACAGAGACCAAAACAATATTTAGGTGTGAGCCGACATCATAACTTGCGGGACAGACCAGATTGCCTACATTTTCAATAAAACAGACATCAAGGTCAGCCATCGGCATAGCATGCAGACCCTTATGGACCATAAAGGCATCCAGATGACAGGCACTTCCGGTTTGGATCTGATACGCGGGGATGCCCTTGGCTTTTATGCGATCGGCATCGCGACTGGTCTCCAAGTCACCTTCAATAACACCAAATTTAAAGTCGGCCAGGTCAGCCATATGCTCTAGAAGCGTCGTTTTGCCACTTCCAGGACTGCTCATCAAGTTGATAGAGAGAACACCATGGCTCTCAAAGTGTGCACGGTTGTGCGCTGCTTCTTGATTATTTTTATCCAAGATCTTTGTTATGACAGAGATCGTCTTGGCATCATTGAGTTGGGGGTTATGACGCAGTGTCTCATGCGCTGCCTGATGTTCATGAGAATGCCCATGCTCATGAGTATGTTCGTGTGTGTGTACATGCTCAGTTATAGAACAGCCGCAATCTTGACACATTAGTGCCCCCTTTGGTGCAAATGAATAATGAATAATGAAAAATGAAAAATCTTTGAATCTCTTGTCATGAATATTCCTTCGTTGTTTTTATACTTGAGACTAATATTCAAATAAGTGCTTTTATCTCTGGTTCAATGCTATGATACATCTTGTCATTTAAATAGCCACTGTCTTTTAATAAAGAGAGCCAATAATCTGTTTCATTCGCTTCTTTTAGAGCAATACTCAATTTACTAATAAAATCTGCTTTTAATTGTGCGAATTCAGCTTCTCTTACCAATGCACCAACAGAAG
>JAUVKK010000192.1 GCA_030596305.1 Helicobacteraceae bacterium
CTATCAGACAGACTTGAAGATCTCTGACGAGATCCTTAAACAGATCGCAGAACAGTATCGTAAACTGCGTAATACATTTAGATTTCTTTTGGCAAACATTGATGACCTTGAGACGATCATGCCATACGAAGAGATGGGTGAGATGGACCGTTGGATCGTCTCTAAAGCACAGGTTGTTTTTGATGAGACACACAAGCAGTTCGGCGAGTATAACTTTGTCGGCGGTATGAGTACACTTAATAACTTTGTTGTTAATGAGCTGAGTGGTATCTTTATGGATATTACTAAAGACAGACTCTACTGTGATGCTAAAGATGATGCACACCGTCGCGCTTCTCAGAGTGCGATGGCGATGATCACGAAGTCACTTCTTGGCTTAGTGGCACCTATCTTGACATACACTGCAGATGAGATCATGGAGAGCGCTCCAGCGGTTATCAAAGGTGATGCTGAAGATATCTTTGACATTCTTTACACGCCGATCAACGTTGAGTACAGTCTGTTTGATGAAGAGTATATGGTCAAGGCACGTGAAGGCTTCTCTGAGATCGTTGATGGTCTAAAAAAAGAGAAGAAGATCAAATCAACATTGGCATTGGTTATCTATACAGAGTCGACGAAACTTAGTGCCCTTCCACAAGTTGAAGCGGAAGATTGGTTTGTTGTTTCTGGTATTCACACCGGTGCACCAGCTGAAAGCCTTGGTGAGTTTGAGGTTGATGGTGACAAGTTTGTTATCGGTATGGCGACACAAGCTAAGTGTCCACGTTGTTGGAAGTTCCACTCCGTTGATGAAGAGACGCTTTGTGAACGTTGTGACAAGGTCATGAGTGTTTAACATGAGCGAGCCGGTCAGTGCAACGACGATCATTGTGACGATAGTCATCATCATCGCCGTCTCTCTACTGGGTGTCTATGCAGTAAAAAAAGCAAAAAAGGATAATGTGTGATCACACTTAAAGAAGCCCTTAGTCTCTCGAAAGAGGAGCTAGCCACTTTTAAAGAAGATCTTAAAAAGCAGATCGAAGCAAGACCGGAACTTAATGCTTACATCGATGTCAACAATGTTGGAGATGGTGTGCCGATCGCTATTAAAGACAATATCCAGGTCAAGGACTGGTCAGTCACCTCTGGATCTAAGATCTTACAAGGTTATATCGCACCCTATAATGCAACGGTTGTCAATAAGTTGACAGACGCTGGTCTATCACCGTTTGGCCGTGTGAACATGGATGAGTTCGCGATGGGTTCGACTACGGAAAGCTCTTGCTACGGCATCACGCAAAACCCACACAATGCAAATTGTGTACCGGGTGGTTCATCGGGTGGATCAGCAGCAGCAGTCGGTGCAGGCCTCGCGATTGCCGCATTAGGTTCTGATACAGGTGGATCTATTCGTCAACCGGCAGCCTTCTGTGGTATTGTCGGAATGAAACCGACCTATGGCCGTGTAAGCCGTTATGGTCTGGGTGCGTACGCAAGTTCACTTGACCAGATCGGACCGATGACTCAGAATGTTGAAGATGCAGCTATTTTGTATGACATCATTAGCGGTCACGATGTGAAAGATTCAACGAGCTATGAGAACAACGATAAAGTCTCTGACAAACTTGATGCTTCTCGCAAACTGACGATCGCGATCATCCCTGAGCATGTCAAAGATGCCAGTGATGCGATCAAAAAAGGGTATGACAAAGCAGTTGAGGCGCTTAAAGCGGCCGGTCATACCATCGTAGAGAAGAGCTTGATGGACGGTAAGTACGATATCTCTGCTTACTATGTCACTGCAACTGCTGAAGCGACAACAAACCTTGCTCGTTATGACGGTATCCGTTATGGAAACCGTAAAGAGGGTGAGAACCTAAATGATCTTTATCTTAGAACACGTTCAGAAGGTTTTGGCGATGAGGTCAAGCGTCGAATCTTGTTAGGAAACTTTGTTCTCTCCAGCGGTTACTACGACGCTTACTATGTCAAGGCACAGAAAGTACGTCATCTTATTAAAGATGAGTACGCAAAACTGTTTGCTGAAGTCGATCTTATCTTAAGTCCTGTTGCTCCACGTACCGCTTACGAAGTCGGTGCTTTGGAAGACCCGCTTGAGATGTACTTGAGTGACATCTACACCATCTCAGTCAACCTTGCTGGACTGCCTGCTATTGCATTGCCGGTAGACACAGCAGAGAACGGCATGCCAGTTGGTCTCCAGCTGATTGCCAACGCTTATGAAGAGCAGACACTGTTTGACGGTGCTCTCTCTTTAGAAGCTCAATTAAAACAAAATTCATAAACCAAGGAAAACACAATGAATATCCGTAAACGCGCATTAACATTCGAAGACGTTCTATTAGTCCCTCAGTACTCAGAAGTACTCCCAAAAGAAGTAAACCTAGAGTCAATGTTGACTAAAAACATTAAACTTAACATCCCAATGGTATCTGCAGCGATGGACACTGTAACTGAGTACCGTGCAGCGATCGCTATGGCACACCTTGGCGGTATTGGTATCATCCATAAAAACATGGATATCGATTCTCAGGCCAGTCAAGTCAGAAAAGTCAAAAAATCTGAGAGCGGAATGATTACCGACCCTGTTTCGGTCACTCCCGGTGTGACCTTGAGAGAGGCTGATATCAAAATGGGCGAGTTCCGTATCAGTGGTGCCCCTGTTGTTGACGAAAACAACAAACTGCTGGGTATTCTGACAAACCGTGACATGCGCTTTGAGAAAGACTATTCGAAAAAAGCTAGTGATGTTATGACCAAAATGCCACTGATCACCGCTACAAAAGGGATGTCTCTTGACGATGCAGCAGAGATCATGCATCAGAACAAGATCGAGAAACTTCCTGTTATTGATGAGGCAGGAGTACTTCAAGGCCTTTATACGATCAAAGATATCAAAAAGCGTATCGAGTATCCTAATGCGAACAAAGATGACTTAGGCCGTCTCCGCGTTGGTGCAGCTATTGGTGTTGGTCAGATGGACCGTGCTAAAGCACTGGTTGACGCGGGTGTTGATGTTCTTGTTCTTGACTCGGCCCATGGTCACTCTAAAGGTATTATGGACAGTGT
>JAUVKK010000250.1 GCA_030596305.1 Helicobacteraceae bacterium
TGGTGACCCCAAGGAGATTTGAACTCCTATGGCATGGATGAAAACCATGAATCCTAACCATTAGATGATGGGGCCGTGTTTGTAAGTATCAATTACTTGATGGGCGGAAGTATACAGATCGAATGCTTAAATTATGATAAAACACCATGCGCACCCCGCTCCTGTCGCAAATATTATCTCTATTGCGATATTGATACCTTTGTGTTACAATGTATACAGTATCAGTTTTTACTATAAAACAACACAATATAGAGGACTCTGCAGGAGTCCTAAAGCATCTCAAAACCTAAAGAATATGTTTATGAAGCACTTAATCTACGACTACACAGACTTAACACAACTTCAAGACTACTACAATACAGAGATCAAAAAAGACCAAAAGGTTATTTTGCAGCTTCACACCAGTGAAGAGTCCCTGGTTAATGAGATCTATTCACTTTTAATGCAAGAGGGTCGTGAACTTCAGATCATCCCTGTGCTTCAAAAAAACATTAAGACAACACTCTATATGACGGTCTATCCCAAGGATGTGACAATCGCTGCAAAAAAGAACTTTTTAGAGCACGATCTCTACAAAGCGATCATTGATTCAACCAAAGAGGGCTTTTGGCTGCTCGATGAAGAGCTGAACATCATCAGTATAAACCACTCTTTTGCAACAATGCTGGGCTATGAAGAGAGTGAACTTTTAGGTAAAAGACCTTACGAACTTCTTGCCCTTGTCGATGAGCAGCAAGCTATATGTGAAGCAAAAGCCGGGACAGTAAATACAAGTGTTCAGCGTACCTATGAACTTACCTTTGTAACAAAAGAGGGCAGAGAGTTCCACACTATTGTCAATGCCACAACGATCAACCTGCCGGAGCATCGTGTTCGTACCTTCGCATTTATTACCGATATCTCAGAACAAAAGGCACTAGAACAGACCTTAATAGAACAGCAGCGCAGTATTAATGAACTCAACAATGACTTGACACAGCGTGTCGAGGCGGAGGTCCAGGCCAACCGTAAAAAAGACCATATTATGTATCAACAGGCCCGTCTTGCATCCATGGGAGAGATGGTCGCTAACATTGCCCATCAATGGCGTCAGCCGCTTAACATCATTGCGCTGATCATGCAGGAGTTCTACATCTCCGGTCAACTCGGTACTCTTGACAGAGAAAAGCTTGAAAAAGAGTACGCTAGAGCCAATTCAGTTCTGCAGTACATGTCAAACACCATCGACGACTTCAGGACCTTTTTCAAACATAATGATGATGGTGAGCTCTTTTACGTCAACAGTGCTATCGACTCAGTAATGACTCTTATCTCTAAGACTATGGAATATAACAACATAGAGATCCGTATGAATATTGAAGACAATATCACTGTTTTTGGCCATAAAAATGAGTTTATTCAAGCTCTTGTCAATCTTATCAACAACGCCCGTGAAGCGATAGTAACACATACAAAAATTGGTGTAATAGAGCTGAAAGCCTATACAGACGGTACAGATGTCAAGATCACCATCCAAGACAATGGTGGAGGGATCCTTAAAAAAGATATTGATCAGATATTTGAGCCGTACTTTACAACCAAACATCAGACACAGGGAACAGGCTTAGGTCTGTATATGTCTCATCAGATCATTGTTAACAACATGGATGGATCGATTTATGCGAAAAATAGAGAAGAGGGTACGTGTTTTTATATCTCTCTGCCTAGGTGTGAACTAAAGGCAGAGAGTGCTGTGTAGAGAGTGTTTTACTACTCGTTGTAAAAGTCGCGTAGTGCGCGGATAATAACAGCATTTTTAGAGATGCTTTCAGATTTTGCATTATCATCAACCAGGTCGTAAAGGTCTAAAGGAAGAGAGATAGAGAATGTTTTTGTCTCGATCTTTCTCTTTTTAGAGATCAAAGCCGTTACATTGGTAAGAAGCTCGATGATCTTTTTAGTGTCAATCGGCTTTTGAATAAAGCTGTTAACACCGATCTCGATCGACTCAGAGATCTTCTGAATGTCGTTTGATGCAGAGATAACGATAATGATCTGAGTCGGATTGATCTCACGAATACGGCGTGCAAGCTCAATACCGTCCATCTCAGGCATAATAATGTCTACAAACACGATGTCAGGTGTGTTTTTAGCGTACATTTCAAGTGCTTCTTTACCGTTAAAAGCAGAAGTCACATCTGAAAAGAAGTTTTTAAACGTTGAGCTTAACAGTTCATTTGCTACTTT
>JAUVKK010000261.1 GCA_030596305.1 Helicobacteraceae bacterium
TTATCACTGGTCACATAGATCTTTTTGGCGAACTTTGCAGCCACCTTACCCATCATTGGACGTTTTGTAACATCTCTATCTCCGCCGGCACCGAAGACAACAAGGACCTCTTTCTCTTTCAGAGCATTAAGTACCTGTTCCATACCATCTGGTGTGTGTGCAAAATCCACAATAACGAGAGGCGATTCACTGACAACTTCCATACGGCCGCTGACACCTGCAAAGTTATCAACCACTTCACACACTTCACTCAGTTTTTTATCTGTCACAAGGTGTACTGCGGCAATAGCAGCTGTCAGGTTGTAGACATTAAAAAAACCATGCATCGGACTGTTAAAGCTCTCTACCTGTTCGAAGTGCTTTATAACGCCGCTCACACCCTGGTTGAGTGAGTAGGCCATCACTTTGTACGTCGCAGGGTTCTCTGCTCCGTAACTGTAAGCATTTTTATAATTAAACTCAGCACGTGGTTCATCTTTGTTGATCAGTTTTTTTGTCTCATCTGAAAAAAAACTGTTTTTGACATAGATATAGTCTTCAAGACTTTTATGATAATCAAGATGATCCTGAGTGATGTTTGTCAAGATCTTAAGTGCAAAAGGGATCCCCTCTATACGCTTTTGAACGATCGCGTGTGAGCTTACTTCCATAACAAAGTACTCACATCCGGCAGAAACAGCCTGATAGATGTGACGATAGGTATTTAAAACACTTGGCGTTGTCAGGCTTTTGCCTTCGGCAACCGTATCATTCATAAAGAACCCGCGCGTTCCCTGCATCGCAGCTTTATAGCCCAGGTCTAAAAGCATCGAATAGATAGCACTCGCTGTGGTTGTTTTACCATTTGTACCGGTGATACCAATGATCTTTATACGGTCAAGTCCAAATATCGGTGCAATGTCAGAAGCAGCAATGACAGAGTGTGCCCCATTTTCCTGGGCATTCTCTAAATAGTTCTCATTCTGTTTTGTTTTAATAAAAGCGGTTTGAGCGTCACACTCTTGCGAGTTTTCAGTGACATAGCGAAAGGGTTGAGAAGGTAGCTCAATTTTCAACAGTTTTGCCTTTGGCAAGACGGCGAAGCAATTTTCGCAGCTTCTCATCATTTGGATGAACTGCTAAAGCACCCTCCAAATAACTTAATGCCATCTCATGATAGTTATTTGACATAAGCTTATCCAAGAAGTCCACAAAGTCATCTTTTTCAGTGATGATTACACGTGTAGAAAACATAATATTTTCAAAAATACGTCTAAAATCACCATCTTCATCTACGATCTCTTTAAACTCAGAGTAGAGGATCCCATCTTCAAATTCTAAACGCTCGCCTAAAGGCTGACTGATGATCTCGCCAAGTTGGTCAAGTGTACCATCCATCGTCTCTAAGATCTCAGAAAGAATGACGTCAGCCTGTTCTGAATCGTCTTCGCGCAGCACTGCATAGTAGTCAAAAAGTGCTTCCGCACCACCTTCGCCGCTCATAGCCATCTCAGCCAAGATCGCACCGTTATACGCCTCTTTTGAGTTTGGATAATCTTTTAGTACCATTGCGTACGAACGCAGGGCCTGTTCATATTCTGATTTTGAAAAACTCTCATTAGCCAGGGCAAGAGTTTTATATTTGTTAACTGTTTTCATAACTCTTCCTTTAGTTAATATTGTGTTCTATATATTACATTGAATCGATCTGATTTTCCATACCCTGTGGGACATTGATAACTGTAAGCTCAGGGTGAATATCCATACGCAGCTGACGCTCTACTCCGTACTTAAGTGTATTTCCGGCACTTCCGCAACCTACACAGGCACCCTGTAACTGTACATATACTGTACCGTTTTTGACGGCTAAAAACTGAATATCACCACCATCAAGTGCCAATGAAGGACGAACTTTATCGATTGCTGTTTTAACGGGTGTAATTAACTCTTCATCTGAAAATGGAATCATATAAAACCTTATTGCCGGGCGTCCAAAAGGGTCACCCTATTTTCTAATCATAAAATATTCTAAAAGCGCTTAACAAGCCATAAAGGGAACAAAAGTCTATATTTATGAAGTTTATTACAAGGTAGAAAGATACATATGTAACACATCTCTGCCAAAACAGATTATT
>JAUVKK010000280.1 GCA_030596305.1 Helicobacteraceae bacterium
TAGCACCGATAACAAGGTCATCATGTGCACTCAAAATGAGGTTTGAAGGGGTCTCAAGACCAAAGTCTGTGTACTTTATGGTGATGTTACCCTCTACAAAAAGCTCTCCGTTCTCTTCATTCATCTGAACAGGAAAAGCGATCGTTTTACTTACGCCATTAATCGTCATTGTACCTCTCGCTTGGTTATCACGTAGCTCATACTTGTAGGTCATTAACTTATGTGTCTCGGCATTGAGGTAGCCTTCTACATTATCGTCTCGGCGCTCATCCTCACTGTCAAAAGAGAAAACATCAATACTCAATAATCCTCTATACCCACCTGGTAGCTTTACTAGTGAACCATTCAGACCTTTGTTAATAGCCAATATAGTATAGGTGCTAAAAAACTGATCTTTCTTCGCCTCATAATAGGCTTCTGACTTGCTTGTGTCTAATGCAAGTTCACCTGCCATTAAAACTACTGTACTTGCTAAAAGCAACGCTATCTTTTTAACCATTTTGTCTCCTTTTTTATATAGAAGTCAGTCTTCTATTAGTTGTCATTTACAAGTATATATTCCCGAACCTTAAATACTTGTTAAGGACAAGTATATTTCTTTTTTGTTACAATCATTTTATGGAAGCAAAAAATTATAATCAAAACGACTCGCTAGGGCACCTCATCAACGTCTTAAGTCTCAACATGAAGCAGAAGCTTGATGCCAAGCTCAAAGACCGTAAGGTGACGGTACATCAGTTTGGGATTTTACTGCTCATCTTCAAAAAGAGTACGCTTACTCAAAAAGAGATCGCCAACCAGACCAATGGTGATGAACCTGCGACAGCAAGGTTGATGAATCGCCTTGAGGAAAAGGGGTGTATTAAAAGAGTGGTAGGCAAAATAGACAAACGAAAACGTCTCGTCTCGTTGACTGCAGAGGGTAAGACACTTCTAAATGAACTGCTACCCTACGCACAGGAGATCAATGAGAGCCTGACCTCTGTGTTAGACAAAGAAGAAAAAGAGACACTTTTTAAACTTCTTACAAAGGTTGTTGCCGCATCATGAGAGTAGGTTTCTATACGCTTGGAGTAGTTCTACTCTAAATTCAGTCGATACACATCAGACTTAAACCGTTTTGTGCAACACCCACTAAAGTAGAGAGTAAACAATATAAATAAAACGGTATATCTTTTCATGCACTTTGCCTTTATCTAGTGCTCGTCAATGACCCGGTTATGTAGCTCCTGAACAGGACGGAAGTTATTGACATAATAGATCCTCATCTTCGCTATCTGCTCTTTCGATGCTTCTAGCGGTCGTTTTAAGATATACCACTCTACATTTTCACTGCAAGGCGGCGTTGTCAACGAACCTCTATAGTGGTAATACTCCTCTTTATGTTTTGGCAAAAGGTTTTTAGTAATAACAACAGTGTCCCCAATATGGTTTAATACCCTCTCAAGAAGTTTGTTACTCTTACCCTCTTCATAAAAAATACCGACTACAGCCAAGGCTTTTGTTTTTGGATTTTGACATACGCCGTGGACTACTAAGTCATAAAACTTTCCATCAACTGAATGCTCACTTTTACCATGGTAATGAAACTGAACTAAGATGTACTTTTCGCCATTGATGACGACGTGAGGATTGTTTTTTGGAATCACTTTAATAGAGTGACCATTATCGATAACATCTGCTTTATATGCTAGTTTTTCATAGAACACTATCTCAAAATCTTTAAGGGTAGATGCTGTCTTGTTTGAGATGATATTAATAGGAGACTGTGCTTTTCCTGCATCACAGATGGT
>JAUVKK010000097.1 GCA_030596305.1 Helicobacteraceae bacterium
TGTTGATACCGCTCAAATAACAGAGGACATCGGAGTTAAAAAACTTTATATGTTCCTCAGAACCGGCGACCATGACATGTTCATCATTGATCTTTGCCAGGGACTTGCCTAGGTAACGGTCACGTTTTTTAGCGTAGTAGCCATTCTCCCATAGCTGTTGACCCTTCTCTGAGATACGGACCATATAAAGACTTTGACCTTCACCGCCGATACTCCAGGTAGACCCTGCCAGCATAAAGCCACCTTTGACAGGAATGACCGACTCTACAAAGTCATCAGAGCCACCGCCATAGGTCTCAGACCAGAGCTTGTTTCCAAACTTGTCCACTTTAATGACATAGGCATCTTTCTGCCCTTGACCAAAACTCTCCGTACTTCCAACGATTAGAAAACCATCCTCAAGTGCAAGCAGTGCATGGCCAACATCACCATAACGCCCGCCATAACGCTTCTCAAACGTCGGTTTTGTGTTAGGACGCGAGGCGATGAGCTCAAGTGACTCTTTGTCAGACCACCCCTGCAAGAGCATACCGTCATGATGATAACGCACACGGCACCACTCACCATCTCTCGTTCCGCGGCATCTAAGCTGCTCTATCTTCCCTTTTTCAGTTGAGACCTCGGCAATGATGTTTGACTGAGGGTCATGTTTCTCAAAGATCTCAAGGAAAAGGCCATCATTCGTCTCATGAAGCCCCGAAAATAGTGTAGATGTCAGCAAAGTAGCAAGTAGTACAGATCTCATTTTTATCTCTCCAAAAAATAGTAATATCCTTAAGACTACAGCAAATTAGTTATAAAAAGATTTAATATCCTCCATATTGACCTTTTACACTCAAGTATGCGTTTTACTTATAAACAAGGAGTTATATTTGTCACTGTTTGATAACTCATGCTGATACAAACAACCTCCAAGCTGATAACAACTTGCCATACTTTTAGAGTCCCTCCCTATATTCGCCTATCATTGCACTATGAACAATTTTCAAACCATTATTATGAAACTTAAGACTATCCTTCAACAGATACATCGTACCAAGGTCCACGACAAAGATGTTGCCACAGCTCTTGGCATCTCCCCCTCGACCTTTGCATCGATGAAGAGACGAAACACCATTCCATACAAGGCTATTTTGGATTTTTGTGTCCTGCATCATATCAATGCCAATGCTCTTCTCTTTAACAGACCCGCCAACAACCTTATCGAAGCACCAAGAACTATCAAGTATTATGATGCAGTCGGAGCCGGAGCCGGAGGTGGCGGCAGTGTGCTTAATGAACGTTATAAAGAGCTGACACTGCATGATCTGCTTCTTCTCTTTCTCAGCCGCTTAGACAAAAAGAACTCTCAATAGTGTAGTCGCCAGATTAATAAAAGTACTATATAATGGTTTCAAATATAACACTATCCAGGAGTTCACTGATGAACACAGTTACAAAAACTATATCTGCCTTCCTCTTCCTTTCACTTTTCACCACTGCCTTTGCAAGTGAAGCACTCGTCGAAGCCGCTAAACAAGGCGATGTCACAGCACTGAACAAAGTCCTTGAGACAAAAGTGGATGTCAATGCCCGACATAACAATGCAACAGCATTGATGTGGGCTGCCAAAGAGGGTCATGCCGATGTTGTAACGATCCTTATCAACAAGGGTGCAGATGTCAGCGCCAAAGACAGTGCGGGCTACTGCCCACTTGTTTACGCTTCTATTGAGGGACACACCAAGATCGTTACGTTGATCGTAAAACATGGTGCCGATGCCAACGCAAAAACTAAAAATGGAAATTATGCACTGACATGGGCCGTTGAAAATGGTCACACTGAGACGGCCAAAGAGCTTATCAAACTTGGTGCGGACCATACCATTAAATCTTCTGACGGTTCATCATTGATCGCAACTGCGATCATTGGTGAGCACGTTGAAACGGCTAAGATGTTGGCAGAAGCAGGAATCGACATCAACCATGCTGATGAAGAAGGGATTACCCCACTTATGACAGCTGCTGAAGTAGGTAATGCTGAATTGGTTAAGTTTCTATTGGATAAAGGGGCAAACACTGCACTAAAAGATGCCGAAGGCAGCAGTGCAAAAGAGTATGCTGAAGAGAGTGAAGATGACGCTGTTATGGGGCTCCTAAAGTAAAAATTGCTCTCAAAAAGGTCACAATTTGGCTACAAATGAACAAAATTTAATTATTCATTTGTATTATCTAAAAAACATAGCTATAATACGTGCGATGAAAGATGAGGCTCGAGTTCATCTTTAGTGTGTAGCCAGTATTATCTGCTTGACCTGAAGACTCCCCGATTTTGATTCCGCTTCGTTAAGAAGTGTAAATTTTCCCTAAAAGGACATGTAATGGCAGAATTACAAAACGGATCTGTAAAATGGTTCAACGATGAAAAAGGTTATGGATTTATCCAACAAGACAATGGCGGAGCAGATGTATTTGTTCACTTTCGTCAGGTAAACAGCACTGGTGGTCGTGTATCACTAGAAGAAGGTCAAAAAGTTACTTTCGAAGTCGGTGAAGGTCAAAAAGGCCCACAAGCAGAAAACGTTACAAAAGTATAATTTTCTCTATACAGGCTTCGGCCTGTATCCTCTAACACTCTCTTTACACCCCCAATTTTCTAAACATTTCTACAACACAAACAGCAAAACAGTCGCTATATTACACCATTTTTTACTATAATAGTAAAATCTATATATATAACGGAGCAAGACGATCGTGCAAAAATTGCTATTACTAACTCTATTGACATTAACATCACTGAAAGCAGAAGAGGTCGATCCTGAGGAACTCAGTGCCATCTACACCGAAGCCATCTGGTTTGTCGTCGTCTTCGGTGCGATGGCGATTGTCTCGTTCATCTACTCAAGCAGACACGCCAAGCAATATGGACAGAAACAGGCTCCTGATGTAGCAGAGAAAAAGGCCCTCGCGGCTGAAGAGACCCGTCAAAGAGAAGAGAGACTCAATACCTTGTCAAAACTGGTTAAAGATGGAGTGCTTAGAGAAAAAGAGTTCCAGATCTTGCGTGCCAGCCTCTAACGTAGAGAGGAATAGACTTTAAACTATTAAGGAGAAAAGATGAACACCCATCACGAACTCTCTTTATACCTCCAGCAACGCGGAGTACTCACCGCACCGCTTCTCATTGCAAGCTTCGATGCCGTTGACCGCAAAGACTTTGTCCCTTTCAGCTTTTATGACCAGGCCTACGAGGACTACCCTCTCTCCATCGGCAAGGGTCAGACCATCTCGCAGCCCTACACTGTCGCCTTTATGTTGGAGCTGTTGGAGCTCCAGGAAAATGACAACGTCCTGGATATTGGCTGCGGCTCAGGCTGGACCACAGCACTTCTTGCTTATGTGGTCAGTTCAGGGTCAGTGACGGCACTCGAACGTATCCCCCAGCTTCTGACGCTGGCCCAAAACAATCTAAGAAAGTACCCTTTTGCCAACATCCGTCTGGAACTCGCCGGAAAAACACTTGGCCTGCCGGGAGAGACCTTCGACAAGATCCTCGTCTCCGCCGCAGCAGAAGAGCTCCCATTTGAACTTGTCCAACAGCTCAAGCCCGGCGGCATCATGGTCATCCCTATCCAAAACGAGATCGCAGTGATCTATAAAAAAGAGAATGACCGTTTTGAACAGAAAGATTTCTATGGCTTTCGTTTTGTACCGCTGATCTACGACGTCTAAATATGGAAGTAGAAAACTTGATTAAACATTCAATAAGCTAGAACGGTCTATCATAGAGTATAGGAAATATCCTAAAAACAATAAAAAGAGGTGTAAGATGATCGATAAGAAAAAAGTAAACAAGTACGTTAAAAAACAGACGAAAAAGATTCTCAAAAAAGAGTTAAAACAAGAGATCAAAAAACATGTTAAAGAGTACTCAAAAAAGGAGAAGGCGGAAAAGAAGAGTTCATAACTGAGCTCCAACTGATCCGCGATCTCTATAATCTGCATTCAGGCCTATAAAGCTTGAGTGTTGTCATCACTACTGATCCATATAGAGATCTTCTTCTATGAGACGTAAGAAAAATCTTTAACTGCATACTTAGAGACATCAGGTCGTCATAAGGTGCTGAAAGAGGAGGTGAAAAATGCATATTTATACTTACAACTCGGACATCGGGACATTCGAGATAAGAGAGCTTGAGGACAAAACCTATGAACTTTGGCTCGAAGAGGAGCTGTTAGGCGCTTACGGAAGTGCCGAGCTTGCAGCACAGGATGTTGCAGAGTTCAACACCGACTACATCGAATGGGACAGGTTTAAAAACGAACTTGAGAACTTTCCATCTACACTAAGACAATGGGCAAAAGTCAAAGAAGAGTCACCCCACTAAAAGGAGAAGAGATGGCAGCTATAGATTATCATGAGTTTGAACTACTCCTGCAGGAGATGAAAACAGAGTTGGAGTCCAACATCTTGCGTCTCAGCAGCGAGTTGGAAGCTATCGTAGTCGACGATGACATTGATGACATGCCCGACATGGCGTCTCAGCAGAGCGACAGCATGCACCATACTGCTCTGTTGAAACAGCAGCGGCATGAGCTTGAAGAGGTCGACCATGCCATCTCAAAACTGCACAGCAAGACCTACGGTATCTGCGAAGAGAGCGGTGACGCCATCCCCGTCGCACGCCTGCGCGCAGAGCCCCATACCCGTTACTGTATTGAAAGTGCCGAAAAACTGGAAAACCGCTCTTAATTTCACTTTTATATAAGTGTCAGAAAGAGCTTCATCATCGCCGGAAGTGACCTTGGATCGCGTGCGGTAATGATGTTACCGTCCTGTTCAACAGTTTTGTCTGCATAATATGCTCCGGCATTGATAAGGTCATCTTTTATAGAGTGGTATGCTGTCACCTTTTTGCCCCTGAGTATGCCTGCTGA
>JAUVKK010000239.1 GCA_030596305.1 Helicobacteraceae bacterium
GCCAACACTACAACTACTTTAAAACTTGACTCGACACGCCAAGGCAGTTGTACCTTCGGTAACCACAGCTGCAGTAATAAAAGCAGTGTCATCACCGCAAACAGCACTTTAAACAGTGTAGTCTTTCCCAGATGAAGCATCACCTCTTGCACACCGATAGAGACAGAACTCATCAACATCACCCAGGAGAAACGCTCCACCATGTCATTGACAGGGTCTAAAAGCTGGCCAGGGGCAAAGGTAGCCCCTACTCCGGCAGGAGAGACATTGACTTCCGTACCCTGCACAACTGAGACCAGACCATTCAGACCTCTCGCAACAGCAAAAGTCGTCAAAGAGCGTGTTAATGCACTGTCAAGCTGCTCAGAACTTTTAGTGTCCAGTGTTTCAGAAAGCGAAAGAGCGACAACAAATGCCAGCAGCAGTGAGAGGGCTATCTTTTTGATTTATCACCACCTTTAGAGTGACCGGCACCCTTGGATTGACCGTTACCTTTGTTTTGTTTACTGCCTTTTGAAGGCCCTTTATCTTTGGACTTTCCTTTTTCAGCACCGTTGCCTTGGCCTTTGTATTGACCATTGCCGCATTTTCCGACCCCTTTGCCTTGACCCATAAGCTGGCCTTTTCCTTTACCCTGGCTGCCAAGGCCATGGACTTGGGTGTTTTTACTTTGACTTTTAGTATTTGTACTGCCTAACTGCTTTGCATCAATTGAAGCAGTGAACGAGAGAACCATCAATATTCCGACTATTATGGAAACAGATCGCAAACTATTCATATTCTTCTCCCATTTGAATTAGTATCTATACATTATGTCAAGATTTAGTTTAAATAACAACGCCATCTTATTTCTGACAACAAAGTTGATGTAGAATAAATTATGATTTTTAACTGTAAGGAAAAATATGAAAAACCTCAATACCAAGTTGGAGCAGTACGCAAAGCAATGTGATGAAGTCTTTTTATCGGAGCACCTAAAAGTCCTCATTGAAGAGGCGCACAAAAATGTTGAACAGATAGGGCCTGAGGAGCTGTATATTGTTGCAAAAGACATTATCTTGCTTGATGTCAGAGAACCCGAGGAGTTTGCCTCAGGTTACATCAATGCTCACGCTGTTTTGACCATCCCAAGAGGTAAGCTGGAGTTTATGGCTATTGAGAAGATCGCAAAACAGTTTGGACAAGATGCCAAGATCGTCACATACTGTCTAAAAGGCCCTAGAGGATCATTGGCTGCTTTACAGTTACAAAAGATGGGGTTCAGTGATGTTAAAAACTTAAAAGGCGGTATTATGGGCTGGCTTAACAAAGGCAACACCATACACAGCTATTTGGGAGAGATCTCTTTAGCGTAAAAACACGTCCTCGAAAAAGAGGACAAGAGAGTTACTGATATTTAGCCAGATTGAACTCTGTCCAGAGAATAGCAACATTTTCACCGCTATCTTTGGCCATTTTAGCCCATTTGGCACAGGTTTGCAGACTCAGTGTTATGAAAAGTAGAAAGATCGCTTGTTTCATGGTGGCCCCTGCTTTTTACAGGACTGTACAGAAAACAATATAAATAAATATTATAGATCAGTTCTATGTTGATATCTATTCCGTGGTTGACGCTTCCTCATCTGAAGTATTCTCTTTTTTCATAGATGCTTTGGCGATGATCTCGACATAACATTCGTTCCATGTCGCCTCGTGTGCCTTGTTTAACGCCGTGATGACCTCAGATGCTGAGAGGGACTCTGCATCATCACTGCTCTGTCCAAAACGACAATCAAAGTCCCAAAAGATCGCATCTTCCGGTAACTTTTTTTTACGCTCACGCTTCATGTATTTACGAATCTCATTTTTTACAGCGTCTAACTGACGCTCCGGGTTTTTGTTCTCTTGCTGCAGTTTAAATACTTTTTTCAAAAGGTGCCTTTACTATCTAATATTTTTGCTAATTGTACAGACTTTTCTCTTTACAAGAGCACTCTAGAACAAGACAGATCGTACATTTTTCCTTGACATACATCAAAGATTGCCTTTTTATATTCAACTATAATTACCCAAACACAAAAGGAATTAAAATGAAAAAAGTGATTATTGCAGGTCTTATTCTTGTTGCATCAGCTTCAGTTGCATCAGCAGATGCTTATAAAAAATGTGCTGGTTGTCACGGTGCCGCTGGTGAAAAAGTTGCTCTTGGTAAAAGTAAAGTTATCAAAGATATGACAAAAGCTGACATCGTTGCTGCAATGAAGGGCTACAAAGATGGTTCATACGGTGGACCAATGAAAGGTCTTATGAAAGGTCAAGTTGCTTCACTAAGCGATGCTGACATTCAAGCTATTGCAGATAAAATCGGTAAATAATTACCTTTTTAACCCTTTTATGGCAGCGTATGCTGCCATCTTCTTCTCTCTTTTT
>JAUVKK010000265.1 GCA_030596305.1 Helicobacteraceae bacterium
CTGAGCCCCTCAAGACTTTACTTGGCCTATAGAGAAGGAATATTTCCATGGTATGCCAAGGGTGATCCTATTCTTTGGTGGTCACCGGATCCTCGTCTTATCTTGCATCTGGATGATTTTAAACTTCGAAAGTCTCTCCAAAAACGTATGAAACATTTTGAAATACGTTTTGATACAGCATTCGAAGAGGTTCTGAAGAGATGTTCGGCTGTTCATCGGCCAGGACAGCAGGGGACATGGCTGCAGCCTGAACTGATAGAGGCGATGACAGAGTTACATGCCTTGGGCAGAGCACACTCTGTAGAGGCGTATCATGAAGGTGAACTGGTCGGTGGCCTGTATGGGGTTACGGTTGGTGCTGTCTTTTGCGGTGAGTCGATGTTTGCTACTAAAAGTGATGCTTCTAAAGTGGCCTTTGCTGTCTTGATCGAGAAGTTGAAAGAGTGGGGATATAGCTTTATCGATGCGCAGGTTCCGACGGATCATCTAAAATCTCTAGGTGCTATTGAAGTCTACAGAGATTACTTTTTACAACTCTTTTATGAAAATAGAGACAAAGATGTTGCTGCAAATGCATGGAGAATGTATTAGCCGTTGGTATACAGCGTTTTAACCCTATGTAATTGAGGCTGTGCTAAACTACGATAATTAAAAATAATAGGGTAAAACATGGTAACTACTGACGTTTTAAAAGAGAAGATCATCGAAGGTTTGAACCTTGAAGATATTGAAGCAAGTGAGATCGCAGACAATGATCCGCTTTTTGGTGATGATGGTCTAGGTCTTGACTCTGTTGATGCTATTGAGCTGACACTGGTGATTGAAAAAGAGTTTGGTGTTAAGGTAACAAATATTGCCGATGCTGAGACGATCTTTGCAACAGCAGAGTCTCTTTGTAACTACATCAACGAAAACAAGTAGTTTCGTTAGCCGTCATTCTGAACTTGATTCAGAATCCAGCTCTATATGACAATTTTATTGTCATCTGCATCTATCGATGCAGTAGATCCTGAATCTAGTTCAGGATGACAAAAGAAAGCCTACGCTTTTCTTTTACATGTGGTCAATGTGTGACCAAAACCTAATCTATCTACCTCTTCATCGACTTCTAAACCAGCCGCTTCAATATACTCATGCATGTCCTCTGCACTGTACATCTTGCTTGTACCATTTGCTAACGCTGAAAAATATGGTGAACAGTTAATAAGAATATAAGCACCGATCTCATGCTGCTGACGGTCCCAATACGGTTCGATGATATGGATACGTCCATCTTCGCTCAGAGCCTCTCTGGCACGCTGTAAGATGGCGATGATATCTTCTGGCGGGAAACAGTCCAGGAACTGACTCATCCAGACAACATCAAAGTCTTTAGGAAATGGTTTAGAGTGGTCAAGAAGGTCCATTACCTCACCGTGAACTCTAGCACCTACACCAGCCTCTTCAGCATTTTTTAGTGCCGTTTTTATCTGTAGAGGGTGATCACAGATCGTCACCTCTGTCTTTTCAGAAGCCTGTGTAATAGCAAGTGCCCATTTCCCGGTATTTCCACCGATATCAAGGATCTTACGAGGTTTGCGCTCCGCCATAAGATCGACTAGCGTTTTAAACGCAGAGTCAGAGTAGAAGTGATCGTAACCAAACCAGCTTGGTTGAGATTCACCCGGTAGTTCAGTCAGGTGAGGATAAATAGTCTCCCAATCTTTGTTGAAAAACTTCTGTAGACCAGCTGGACGACCCTCTTTGAGAGAGTCTCCAAGTTCCATGATACCGAGGTAGTTAACGTCACGTGTGTAGTTAAAGTTGGCATTTGTCATCTCATCAAAGGCAAGAAAGAAACCGATACGTGTAATATAGTAGCGCCCATCTTCATACTTTAAAGCACCCATGCTGTAACCTGTTTCACAAAGGACTTTGATCGCATACTCATTTGTATTGGTTGCTGCAATGAGCTCATTGACACTCATACCTGTTTTTTTGTTCTTATGAAGAAGTTTGAGGATTCCCCACTCGCGAAGCAGGTTGGCTACATGAAAGATGATAGG
>JAUVKK010000002.1 GCA_030596305.1 Helicobacteraceae bacterium
ATGTGAGGATGTATGTCCAAAGGATCTGCCGCTGCAAAGTAAGATCGCGTATCTTCGTCGAAAGATGGTCGAAATAGGGAAGTAATCTATAGATTATTTATCTTAGTTGATCTCGTCATTCCGGGCTTGACCCGGAATCTACAAGTTTCTTAGTCTTTTCTATTTTTTTGTACTATCAACCTTTATTGACTACACCTTTCTCTTTTTACTCCGCTAAAAAGAGAAACAGAAAAAGCTCTCGAATCGGCTTCGAGGTCGGTAGCTACCGACTACTTTCACTTCGCTCGTTCTATCACTAAAAACGACAAAACTCCCTACGGTCAGACAATGCCGTTTTATTAACGTTCCTTCACTCTCTGCATTCAACTCTGCAGATGCTTCGAACAGAGCTCAAGTGGTAACGCATTGATTAATTTGAAAGCTTACGCTTTCATCCCTGTTCGCACAACCTCCCAGCATTAGCTACTTGAGCCGTATCAGTATAAAGAACAATGACTTGACTGCTTTAGAGATTGAATATTTATGTCTAAAGAACAGCGTCTCTCTCTTTTTCTCGAAAACTATCTCTCTGACGCGACAGAGAGAAAAAGTTCGGTCTATCACAGTTTAAAATAAGAGGGAATTTAAAATTGAGATGAATTTGAATGTATCACTATTCAAGATAGTTACAATTAAATGTAGAGAAAAATTATTTAGTCAAAAGAAAAGAAGAGGGTGTATCACCGAAGTGATACGGGGTGTGTGATTATACGAAGTCTACTTCAGTAACGTGATGTTTAAGACCAAGTTCATCAGCTGAGCAACCAAGTGCAAGACCGATCATCTGCTGCATGTGTAGAACAGGCATCTTCACTTCACGACCGATAGCTGCAGAAGCGTGATGATGCTGTGTATCTAGCTTAAGATGACATAGAGGACAAGGTGTGACCATCCAGTCAGCATTCTGATCCATAGCGCCAGCAAGTGCGTTACCTGTTAGAGTAGCAGCAGTCTTAGGTGCTTGAAGCTCTGCGTGGAAACCACAACATTTGTTCTTCTCATCATAATCAACATTCTTACCGCCACACGCGATGATAAGATCGTCGAGTGAGGTAGGGTTGTATGGGTTCTCCGGTGTCTTGTGAGACTCGTTCTGAAGCTCAGAAGGGCGGATGTTATGACAACCGTAAAATGGTGCGATGTTGAACTGGCTAAGTGGCTTAACAACCATCTCTTTGATCTTATCAAGACCGAAATCATCGATGATCGCATATAAGAAATGTGTTACTAGTGATGTACCTTTATACTCAAGGCCAACTTCACCAAGTTTTTCATTGACACGTGCTTTTAACTCAGCATTGTTGTCAAGACGATGCTTGGTCATTGCTGTGTTTAACTGACAAGTATTACAGATTGTTACCATTGTAAGACCATGCTTCTCAGCATACGCGATGTTACGTGCGTTTAGTACTAGTGACAAAAAGTCATCATAGTCCTGCAGGTGAGAAGCACCACAACATGATGCTTCTGTCAGTTCGATAAGTTCAATATCAAGTTTTTTAGCGACAGCCATAGTTGACATCATCTGCTCAGGAGTTGACTCTTTAGCGGTACATCCTGTAAATAGTGCATATTTCAATTTAGACATACTGACTCCTAATATTTCGTTGTTGAAGATGATTTGATAAGTTTTTGAATCTCATCAAGGTTATCTGATTTTGGCATGTTCCAAGGCATAACGATCTTACCTTTTTTGAACATCTGTAGTGCAACAGGAATATGTTTAACAATACTTGGACCCTCAGAATAAAGTACCAACTGACCTTCATCAAGAAGACCATGCTTTTTAATAGAGTGTGCAAAACCAACAGCGTGACGCTCAGCAACACCATTTTTGTAGACTTTATCTTTAAAGATCATCTGGTGAAGACTTGTGATTTTCTCAATAGGATTGATCTCTTTTGGACATGCTTCAGCACATTCAAAACATTTAACACAGTCCCAAACACCTTGGTCTGGAAGTGCAACTGTTTCAAGACGTTCAATGTGTGATTCATCACGAATATCAGCTTCGAAACGGTATGCTTTTACAAAAGCTGCCGGCCCGATGAACTGCTCATTGATCTCAACAACAGGACAAGCGTAGTGACAAGCACCACACTGAATACAGAGGTCTGCTTCCATAATACGGTCGTTCTCTTCTACAGAGACTGTACATTCCATCTCTGGATGCTCTTCAATCTTACTGTTAAGGTAAGGCTTGACTTGGGCATGTTTCTCCCAGAAGTCACTTTTATCAATGATCATATCTTTGACAGCACGTTTTGTACTTTGAGGCTCAATGATGAGCTCATCGCCAAACGTCTCTGTTAGCTCATGTAGATTTACTTTACAAGCTAACGTTGCTTTACCGTTTACGGTAATAGCACAGGCACCACAGATGCCGTGACGACAACTTCTTCTATATGAAAAAGAACCATCAATGTCCCACTTGATACGGTCTAGAATATCGAGTACAACTTCCTCTGAAGTGACTTCCATCTTGTACTCTTTGTACGTTGGCAGGTAGTCTGTCTCCGAGTTAAAACGAAATACTTTGAATGTGACATCTTTTGTTATTATTGAATTGTTATCCACGTCGTCTCCTTAGTATGTTCTTGCTTTAAGCTCATGTTTGCCAAGAACGACATCCATGTAGTCCAGTGAGATCTCACCGTTTTCATCCATATAAGCCATAGTGTGCTTAAGGAAGTTCTCATCATCACGTTTGTCAAAGTCTTCACGATAGTGAGCACCACGGCTCTCTTTACGTGCTAATGCAGACTCAACAATAAAGAGTGAATAGTCAAGCATGTGACCAAACTCGATCGCTTCTTGAAGCTCAGTATTGAAAATCTTAGACTTGTCGTCAATACGGATGTTTTTATAACGTTCACGAAGTACTTTGACATTCTCGACTTGCAATTTAAGTGTCTTTTCTGTACGGAAAACACCTGCATTGTCAGTCATACCTTGCTGTAGTTCGTGGCGAAGATGTGGAACACGCTCAGCACCATTGTTAGTCAGAACCCACTCCATCTCAGCGACCATACGATCAGCATCTTTTTCAGTAGCGACTTTAAGCTCGATACCATCAATGTCTTTAACCATAGATTTACCAACAAAACGTCCAAAAAGCATCGCTTCAAGAACTGAGTTAGCACCTAAACGGTTAGCACCGTGAACAGATACACAAGAACACTCACCAGCAGCGTAGAAACCTTCTACAAACTCTGTGTTGTTTTTACGAACATGTCCATCAATGTCACAAGGGATACCACCCATAGAGTAGTGCGCTGTTGCAGAGATAAGGATCGGTTCTTTGATCATGTCTAGACCTAAGAATGTAATAGCAAGATCACGAAGCTCAGGCAGACGCTCTAAAATAAGATCAGCACCAAGGTGTGTTAGGTCAATAAAGACAGCGTCTTTACGAGGACCTACACCACGACCTTCACGAATCTCTTGGATAATAGCACGGGCAACAACGTCACGAGATGCAAGCTCCATAGCGTTGGGTGCGTACTTTGTCATAAAGCGCTCACCCTCTGAGTTAAAGAGTTGACCACCTTCACCACGTGCTGCTTCAGAGATAAGAACACCATTTCCAGAAAGACCTGATGGGTGGAACTGAACAAACTCCATGTCTTCAAGAGGAAGACCATGACGTGCAACGATACTTAGACCATCACCCGTATTTGCATGCGCGTTAGAGTTGATCTTAAATGAACGTGCGTAACCACCCGTTGCAAAAAGTACTGACTTCGCATTGATGATAACTTTTTCCATGTTACGGATGTTGAATGCAACAACACCATACGCTTTGCCATCTTCGTAAAGGATGTCAGCAGCATACCACTCATCCCAGTACTCAACACCTTCGCGGAAAGCCTGCTCGTACATTGTTTGAAGCAGTGTAAGACCGGTACGGTCTTTTGCATAACATGCACGTGGAGACGATTGCCCACCAAATGGACGTTGCGCGATCTTACCGTTCTCTTGACGAGAAAAGACAGCACCCATACGTTCAGCCCAGCGAATTGTTTCCGGAGCATTTTCACACATAAACGCAACAGCATCTTGGTCTGCTAAATAGTCAGAACCTTTAACCGTGTCGAATTCGTGTAGTTCAACACTGTCCTCATCGCTAAATGCGGCGTTAACACCACCTTGTGCTGCACCTGAGTGTGAGCGTAGTGGGTGTAGTTTTGTGATAACTGCAACTTTTTTGCCAGCCTTTTGTAGTTCACGCGCTGCTGCATTACCAGCAAGACCCGCTCCGACAATAACTGCATCATAAGTATGAATAGTAATACTCATTAACCGTCCTTCAATAGAGTGTACTTAAAGCACTTCCAGCTCATCTAACATTTTACAGTGTTAGCTCAATTGGAAGTGCCCGTAATAAAAGGCGATTATAGCGTTTAATCACATGAATAAGTTTAAAGGCAAAAGGAGATGGGGCAAACTGACACTATTTAGGCATCAGTTGGTAAGGAGTGGGAAAATAAGTAGCAATTATCTCTTAGTGCTACTTCAGTACGGCATTTTTATCGCGAAGTTGAGCGATACGGTTTCCACCATGTTGTATAGACATAGAGAGTACTTTGTTAGCTTTTGTGACGACTTCGTCCAGGCTTTGAGTAGACATTTTCTGTACAAAACCGCCACTTATCGTAACTGTTAGGTTCTTGCCGTCTGCAGTTTTAAACGGGGTCTCTTCGATACTTTTTCGAATAAGCTCACAATCATTGATCGCACTGGTCTTGTCTTGGCGAGAGAGCAAGATGCTAAACTGATTATGGTCAATACGTCCTATTATATCATTGTGCTGGCGATAAAGAGAGAGCATAAAACTTACCTTTTTCAAGATAGTCTCTGAGAAGTCCTGTGAATACTGCATCTCTAATTCATCGAGCTTATCAATGGAAAAGATACAAATAGCGGTGTAGTTGCCAGCTTTTTGTCTTTTTTTATCACTGTAATCATGTACAAAACCTTTGTAGTTACTGATGCCGGTAACCATATCAAGGTAAGCGGGGTTTTGAGTAACAGGTGCTTTTGTTGTGCGACCCATATGTTTAGAGATCGTGTCAGCTTCAGCAGTACTGAAGCCTGCAGTCTCATCTTGATCAAGTGTATGTAATGAGTTGATGTCACTTTGAATCAGGTTAAGACGGCGTGAGACCCAAAATGAACTATACAAGATAAGTAGCATCAGAGCGATACCAAGTGCCATCTGTATTATAAAGCGTCTTTTTTCAAAGGTGCTGTTATGAGAGGTGATAACGTTGATCTGCGTTATTAAAGCTTCATACGTCTTTGTAAACTGTTCTTTACGCGTTTGAAGTTCTTTCTCATCAATCTGTTCTTGTGTAAACCAATCTCCTGCAGCAGTATTAAAATCATTAATAGCGTATTGCAGTTTTGTAATGTTGTTTTGGTAGTTATGCTCTTTTGAGTACTTGTTGATATAGTCATAATCATAAAAACCTGAAAGAGCTTCCCCCTCATGTTTCAACATCGTATTACTTCCGCGATACTGAATGTTTGAAAGATCCAGGTCCTTGCGGTCCAGGTTATATACGGCAGTTGCAAGTTCTCTCTGTTTTTGCAGGTTTTCCAATTTGTAAAACGATGCGTATTCACTTAGGATAGTGGCTACAAGAAGTACGACTAATAACAGTGTAAATGTAAGTAGAGACTTTATTGTGCCAAAAATCTTAACGATTGAGAGTTGCATTTTGAACCTTATTGTCGAAATGTTAATTTATGTTTATGTGCATTTTATTGTTAATGGGTTTAATAGTGACTTAAAAAAAAGTAATATTTCTAGCAGTTACACAATTGACGGTTGATTTGGATAAAATACAGATAAAAATATTAAAAGAAGAGATGTGAACGTCGAAAGTTATTTTATTAAGCTCTTTTCTGCACACACCAGTCATATTGGTGATGATGGAGCTGTTGTCGGCCAAACTGTCTATAGTAATGATGCTTTTTGCGAAGATGTCCACTTTAGACGTACCTGGATGACGTTAAGACAGATCGCGTATAAAGCAATGCTGATCAATATCTCTGATGCAGTAGCAATGAATGCCAAAGCAAACTACGCACTGCTCAGTGTTGCCATACCATCGCGTTATTCGCTATATGACCTCAGAGAGTTGCATGCCGGGTTTCAAGAAGCGGCAGACGAGTATGGCGTGGAGATCATTGGCGGGGACACCGTCTCTAATAGAAAACTGGATATCTCTATAACGATCATCTCACACAGTGATCGTCCTTTACGCCGTGATGGTCTTAAAAAAGGTGACCTTCTTGCTTATACCGGAGATATAGGTAAAAGTGCGCGAGACTTGGGCTATCTCCTTAACGGCGGTAAAGTCCATTCACGTTCAAAATTTGTCCGTTTTCCTTTACGCAGTGCGTTTATTGCAGACGCCACGAAGTCGCTTTCATGCGGTATGGATATATCCGACGGGCTTGGCAGTGATCTTGAGCGGCTTCATAGCTTAAATAGGGTAGGATTCCGCTTTAATAAACCTATAGATAAAAAGCTCTTTTGCAGTGGTGAAGAGTATGAGATGTTGGTTGGATTCAACCCTCGACATCGTAAAAAACTCATTCGAATCGCTGCTAAAAACCGTACACCTTTGCACATCTTTGCCAAAGCGAAACGAACATCGTATAAAAACTGCTGTAAAGCACACCACTTTTAGACTCAAAGTATATTTTGAGTTTAGCCATTTAATTAGGATAAATTTATGAATAGATTTTACGCACTATCACACACCCCAATATCATTTCACTTTAGACAAAACCCTCGTGACTTTGTTGTTGACGAAGTACCTCTGTATGAATTCAGCGGTGAAGGCGAACACTTAGTTCTGCATATGCGCAAGAAGAACCTGGCTACCTGGGATGCGATAGGTATGATCGCTAATCATCTTGGTATCAATGCACGTGAGATCGGTTACGCTGGCCTTAAAGATAAAAACGCTCTGACAAAACAGTATATCTCTATCTTGAAAAAGCATGAAGAGAAACTGGAAAGTTTTAAACATGAAAACATCAAGTTTTTAGAGCGCACCTATCACAATAATAAAATACGCCTTGGGCACCTGAAAGGGAACCGTTTCTTTATTCGTCTAAAAAAGGTAAACCCAACAGCAGCAAAGAAACTTTCTGAAGCACTGAAGATGATCAAAAAAGAGGGAATGCCAAACTTCTTTGGTTATCAGCGCTTTGGTGCTGACGGTAATAATTATAAAGTAGGCGAGGCGATCTTAAAAGGGAAGCGCAAAGAGCGTAATGTAAAACTGAAACGTCTCTACATCAATGCCTTTCAGAGCCATATGTTCAACTTGTGGCTAAGCCGCCGTCTTGAGATCAACTCGCTTGTCTCCAGCTTTGAGCCGGCAGCACTTTGTGATGTGTTGAACATGCCTGAAGATGTCATTGCAGCACTTAAAGTGCAAGAACATCCGTTTAAAGTCTTTAAAGGCGATGTTCTTAAACATTATCCTCACGGTTCACCTTTTGAGTATGAAGGTGAAGAGCGTGATATAGAACGTCTAAATGAGAAAGATGTTGTACCTACAGGGTTGCTTCTTGGAAAGCGCTCACGCCGCGCAAGCGGTCTTGCCGGTGAGATCGAAAAAGAGTATGACATGGACTATAAGCAGGTTGATGGCGACCGCCGTTATGCATGGGTTTATCCTGAAGCTGTAGAATACGAGTACAAAGAGAACGAAGCATGGTTTGAAATGCACTTTACATTGCCTAAAGGGTGTTATGCAACAGTGCTGATCGAAGAGCTGGCTAAACGTCCTCTGCAAGAAGAAGCAACAAAAAAGGATAAATAAATTATGCGACATCTAACAAGTCTGTTCTCACAAGGTTTTGGTAAGTTGGCAAATGCTCATTTCCCAAAAGCTATTCAAAACCTTATAAATAGCGGTTATGTCAACCTGATGGGGCTCGACATGAGCGAGTTCCGCGACCCTACGACATACGAGACACTCAATGCACTTTTTACTCGTAATCTTGAAATACCGAGAGAATTTTCAACAGATCCAAAAGACTTTATCTCTCCATGTGACTCATTAGTTACGGAGTGTGGACGACTTCATGAAGATATTGCTCTGCATATCAAGGGAATGTACTACAATATCAACGACCTTTTAGGCGATGCGATTGATGATGCCAAGAAGACGAAGTTAATTGACGGAGACTTTATCAACTTCTATCTTTCGCCTAAAGATTATCATCGTTATCATATTCCATGCGACCTGAGCGTTAAAAAAGCAGTTCATATTCCGGGTAAACTCTATCCGGTCAATATGCGCTATCTAAACAAACAGCCCAATCTGTTTGTAGAGAATGAAAGAGTTGTTCTGGAATGTGAGAACAGTGATGGAAAACTTTTTTATATGGTACTTGTAGGTGCATTGAATGTTGGTGTGATGCAAGTTGAGTTTGAACCGGCTATTCAGACCAATGCAAGCAGTACTGAAGTAAGTGTCTATACATACGAAGAAGGTATTAACCTCTCTAAAAATGATGACTTTGGCTGTTTTGAGATGGGATCGACAATCGTCATCATCGCAGAACCGGAGTTCTTAGAGCTGGGCGTTGAACCAGGGGAAAAAGTATCTTACGCACAGTCAATTGCTAAGATAAAATAAGTCGGGGTGAGAGGACAGGATAGAATGCCTTGCCTTCATCAAGATCTATAACTGCTTTTTAACTCGAACAGATAGAAGGTATAAAGGTGATCACTGTTTAAAGGTCACCTGTTTTTAACTTCCATCTTAGCCATCAGTTTTCCGCCCTCTTCATAGATATCCATTTTGGTGTCGATAGGGAATTTCTGCTTTGACAGTTCATCCTGAATGGAGTGCAGTACAGCTGCAAAACGCTGAAACATTGGGACAACAACATAATCGATATGGTCTTGCTTGACATGAGCGGCAAGGCGCTGAACAGCACAGCTATACAGGGTGTCGTTCGTTGCATATTGTAGACGATAACTCTCCATCATACGAATGTTTTTGATCAAAGCTTCTCTTTCGGATTCTGAGATCGATTTGTTCTCTTTTGCCCGTTTTAACTCATCATCGATCAGCTTCTGCTCTGCTTTAACACCTTCTTGAACGGTCTCCTCGAGGCTACCGCAAAACTCTTTTAAACCGTCAACAATATCGCTGTCTTGAAGTCGACCGCTATCGACCGCATATTGGTAGGTCTTATCTTCAAAATACTCATGATCAAGCGCTTTCAAAAGTTGAACGGCGATATTAAGGTACGTATATCTGTCGTCATACTGTGAATCAAAGCTGATGCCTGTTTTAGAGATGAGCGGCTTTGGGCCTACATATTTTATCTGCATAAAAATACCTTGAAGTTAGTTGCAGTTATTGTATCATAAGAGTATGTGATATGTGAAACATATTGCGCTTCTTGGGTTGTTTTGTAGCGTTTATAAACAGTATATCAACTTTGATTTTATGATTTTATGCTACTCTGTTTTTGGTTGAAACCTTTGAACATGCTCTTAACTGTTAAAGTATAGAAGTTTGTAAGAATATAGTAGTTTTTGTGTTTATCGGACAGGAGAGGATGTTTTACTGCCTCAGGCTCAGTGATGATCTATCTTGAACCAATAACTACAATAATTTCTGTTTATTACATTTTATATTCGAAACGACATCTGCTCCAAGGGTTCAATTATATTATCTAAGGATATTGGTTTGAATAAAAGTCTAATTATTTTACTAACAATGCTGATGAGTTCTTACTCAACTCTATCTTCTGCTCCACTGGGTACGCCTCCACAGTTGACACAAGAAACACAAAAGTCTGAAAAGCTCAGAGATGGACAAAGCATCGTCTTGGGTAAGTTTAAAAGCAGACAAGATGCAGATTTCCAGTTAAGCTCACTGCTTGACTTTGTAGACAGCAATTCTAAAATAGTCAATCTGGAATTAGCCTACGGATTTGACTACGCAGTTAAGGTTGAGAATGGACTTTATGTTGTCAGTATTGAACCTTTTGTAAGCAATGAAGTCTTAAACGATGTCTTAGAGAGTGTTAAAGTGCGTTATCCGAAGGCACATGCAGATGTATGTAAAGCGTGTGTAAGAGAGGAATTCCTTAAAGCCAAGGTCAAAGAAGCAGCAGAGCTGGAACAAGAATTGCTGGACAATGCAATTGCTTTGGAAGAGAGCAGTGGACATGTTAAGGTGCGTGTTGAAGAAGAAGCTGATACTAAAGAACCTGCTGCTGCAGAAAAAAATGTTAAAACAGAGGAGAGCGCTGCCGAGCTGCCTTTTAAAACAGAGTATATCTTTTACGGAGTAGGTGCACTTGCACTATTGATCCTTATCTTTTTAGTATTGCGCAAACCGAAAAAAGCTTCAGATAAAGAGCTTAGAGAGATGTATGTCCAGGCTCAAGAACTTGAAAAGGAGATGGATGTTGATACAGAAAAAGAGAGTTCTCAAGAGGAAGAAAGTACGACTGTAAATACGTCTGTAGTACCTGATGAAGTAGTGATCGAAGAGAAAGAGGAGGTTACTCCTGTCAAGGAGAGAGTCGTCTCAGCGAAGGCAGTAGCTGCACCGGAAGTAAAAGCTGCACCTGAAGCACCAGCAAAAGTTAAACCAGAACCGGTTGAAAAAGCGCAGCCAAGCGGTGAACCTAACCATAAATTGCGTGAACCAAATAGTGATGTCAGCAGTGTTACCAAGGAAAGTTTTAAAGAGTTTGAAGGTCTGCGTCTTCTTATCGCTGAAGACAACCTTATTAACCAAAAGGTGATCGTCGGTCTGCTTAAAGAGTCTGGGATCAACATTAAGATCGCCAATGACGGCCAAGAGTGTCTGGAGATACTGGAAGAAGATCCTAACTACCCTATTATTCTAATGGATGCACACATGCCGCGTATTGATGGGCTTGAGGCGACACGTCGTATCCGTGCAAATCCGGCGTATGGTCACATCACAGTTATGGCACTCAGTGGTGACACCGGTGCGGATGATATTCGAAAAATGCGTGAGTGCGGTATGGAAGAGCAGTTGGAAAAACCGCTTAAAATATTGGCGCTTTATCAGGCTCTGTACTGCTACTTCGATCCCAACAGTCTAGGCAGTCCTGAAGACACCCTGCCTGAGATCCATCTGGATAACTCTCTTGGTATTGAGATGCTGGGCGGCGATGTTGAACTGTACCATGAGATACTCTCTGAGTTCCAGTCTCTTTATCATGACTCGGATGAGAAGATCGAACTGTGGATCAAACATGGAGACTTTGACAAAGCTAAAGCACTTCTTCTTGATGTTAAAGGTATCGGTGAGAGTATCGGTACGGCAGAACTGACCCAGACATCAGAAGAGTTTAGAGAAGCCCTCATCGCAAATGAGACTAACAAGTACGCACAACTTTTAAAAGTCTACCGCTCGCAATTAAAATCTATCTTAGCAGACATCGCAGAGGTTTAATCCTCTGTTTCTCTATACTCAGGCCAAATATATGAAATATCTTTTTTCTTTTCTTTTTTTAGCGCTATTATCACCGCTGTTTTCAGCAGATAATGCTATCCATAAAACTATTATTGTCGGAAGTTTTCTCATTCCTCAAGATGCCCTTGCTGAGAAAGAAGCGTTTGAAATATGGGCGATGGGTGTTGATCGCATTGCGTCACTACAAGATACTCACGACTTCTACTTTGTGACCAGAAAGTCTGGACCTTACCAGGTCGTCGCTCTGGAACCTGTAGGCAATGAAGCTGTCACAAACGAACTCTTTGAGTTGATCAAGCCTGTCTATCATGACGCTTTCATCTCTAGAGTACGTTCGAACCTTCTTTTAGCTGCTTATGCAAAAGGTGAAGTTCCCGACCAGGTGGCTCCATTACAAAGTATGAGTACAACTATGGCAACGAACCCTGACTCAAAGTCTGTAAGCGAACAGACCGTGCCTTTAACGTCTAAAAAACTTGCGCAAAACAGTGTCGTATCAGAAGTATCTGTTGTAAAAAAACAGAAAACGTCTACATCTCTGACAAACTACCTTTTTATAGGGATAGCCTTTTTATTGATGCTTGTGGCCTACTTGTTACTTCGTCAACGAAAGTCGGCAATGCATGTAAAAGATATTGAAGACAAGATCATCTCCTTGAACAGTTCAAATGATGAGCTTAACAGTGAAAACCTAGAGTATAAAGATTCGATGGTAGAACAGGAAGGACTTATTGAAGAGATGTCCGGAAAGATGAAATATCCGGCAAAAGACATACTGGGAAAAACTGACAAAATATTCGATACAGAATTAAGTGACAAACAGACTATTGAGCTGCGCAACATTCGTGATTCAGGCCAGGTTCTTTTTGAGATCGTTGACGACCTGCTTGACTTTATGAAGATCCGTTCCAATAAATTAGAGATCAATGTAAAACCGTTTGATATCAACGAGCTTCTTGATATTATCGTCCGTTCAGTGTTAAACCGTATCGAGAAAAAAGATGTTGAAGTGGTCTTTGACATTGAGAAGAGTGTGCCTCCGAGAATTATCGGTGACCCTATTCGAATAGGTCAAGTGCTGACAAACCTGCTTGAGAATGGCATTAAGTTTACGAACTCGGGTGAAGTCAAACTGCATGTTAAGACGCTAAGTAAAAAAGAAGATGATATTCAGTTGATGTTTGAGGTGGTCGATACAGGGATAGGTATTCCTGAGTCTAAGCTCGATGACATATTCACACCTTTTTATCAGATACATAATAATAACAGCGCAGGGCTGGGTCTCTCAATATCTAAAGCACTGGTGGAGCTGATGGGTGGGGAGATCCTGATATCGACAGAGCCTAACAAAGGATCTAACTTTACCTTTGTTCTTAAACTGCAGCAAGTCGATGTCAAAGAGAAACGTCACTACCGTATGCCTGATAATGCCTATAAAGTACGTCGTATACTGATCGTGGATTATCATGACAATGCAGCCAATACGATGAAAAAGCTTCTTGAATATTTTAACAATGAAGTTGATATCTATTCACAGTCTGAACTTGAGTCGATGGCTCCGGACTTAAGCAGTTATGATATGCTCTTCATCTCTGAAAAACTGCTCACGTTTGACTTGATCAAACAGATCGATCCTCTTAAAGCCAATAACGGAATTAAAGTGGTTGTTGTCGGCAGTATGCTTCATCAGACAAGTAACACAAATATCGTGAAAAAACTGGCAGATACCCGAATAATGAAGCCGGTCAATCAACAGCAGATTTTTGATCTCTTTGTTGACTTTTACGGTGATGAGTTAGAGTTGATACAACTGCCTGACGATGAGGACGAACAGTCAACATCAATGCCGCGTATTGTAATCGAACGTACGCAAAAACAAGACGTCACCAAAGATGACTTTATTGTGTTCAGCGGAGCCAGAATTCTAATGGCAGAAGACAACCTTATCAACCAGAAAGTGATCAGCAGTATCTTAAAAGAGAGCGGTATTAATATTGATATGGCAGAACACGGAAAGATCGCTATAGAGATGGCCGGGAGTATAGAGTATGATCTGATCTTAATGGATGTCAATATGCCTGTTATGGATGGTCTTGAAGCCACAGAGCGTCTTAAAGCCTCATCAAAGACCGGACATATACCGGTTGTTGCTCTCACAGGTAGTACCATGCCTGACGAGATCGTAAAGATGAAAGCATGCGGTATGGATGATCGTCTTGAAAAACCGATAAAAGTACAAGAACTTTTTTCAGTGTTCAGCAAGTACCTCAAGTTTCATCCAGTCGCAGAAGAAGCTTCTGCAGAGATCATTTCGGATAAGTTTTATCAAATGGAAGATGGTCTGGAACGTTGTGGAGGAGATGTAGAGCTTTATAGTGAGATCGTTGATGAATTTATAAAACTTTATAAAGATTCTGACAAGACCTTTCAAAAACTCTATAGAGAAAAAGATTCGCAGGCAATGAAAGAGATGAGTCTTGACATTAAGGGTGTCAGTGCCAATATTGGTGCTTATGCTTTAGCTGTTTCCGCTAAAAAGATCAATCAGTCCAGTCTCTCAAGTACGAGTATGCCCAAGTTTATAGAAAAGTATAACAAAACACTTCAAAAAACATTGGATCTATTGACATCGCAGCGAAAGAGTGCATAGCTCCAAATATTGCAGTAGTAAAAATGCACAAATATTGCTGTTAGTACATGTCTTTCTGCTTGAAATCCGGGTGGTTTCACATGCTTTTTAGCTCTATTTTTTTATAATCTAAATTAAAAAGTACCTATATATGAGAATCGATAAATATCTAAATGCCGTTAACATCACAAAACGTCGTAGTGTTGCGCAAGACATGATCACCTCTGGTGTTGTATACATAAATGACAAAGCGGTCAAGGCGAGTAAAAATGTCGAGGTTGGCAGTGTGATTACCATTGCCTATCTCAAGGGGGCAAAGAAGTACGAAGTCCTTGCCATTCCAACAACCAAGTCAACACCTAAAGCCGAACAAGAGAAATATATTAAGGAACTGTCATGAATTATGATGATGCATTTACTGCTTTTACGTCACTTTTTAACCATGAGATGAGTGATGAAGAGATGCGTGTATTTCTGATCTCGATGAAACTGGATGAAAATACTTCGGTTGATGCCTTGGCTGCTGCGGCGACAGTGATGCGCTCCAACGCTATTTCCCTGCCGGTATCAGAAGAGCTTCGTCCAAAGTTGCTGGATGTTGTCGGAACAGGCGGTGACAAGATCGGTAGTTTTAATATCTCTTCGACAGTCGCACTTTTATGTGCATCTATGGGATCATACGTCGCAAAACACGGCAGCCGTTCGATCACCTCAAAGTCGGGAAGTGCCGACATGTTTGAATCTCTGGGTGTAAGGCTTGACCTCAGTATTGAGCAGAGTGCAAGATTGCTCGAAGAGAGTGGTTTTACCTTTATGTTCGCACAAAACCATCATCCGGCAATGAAGTTCATCATGCCGGTACGAAAAAGTATTAGTGAAAAGACTGTTTTCAATGTACTTGGTCCATTGACTAACCCTGCCGGTGTAGAGAAGATCATGCTGGGTGTCTTTGACAAGGCCTTTGTCCCAAAGATCGCACGGGCACTTCAAATTAACAATGTGAAGTCGGCAATGGTGGTCAGCTCACGAGAGAAGATGGATGAGATCAGTATCTCAGATATCAGCTATGCCGCGCGCTTGACCGAAGATGGCATGAGTGAATATGAGATAGATCCGACAGCCTATGGTATAAAACGCCAGCCTTTGGCATCCATTGTCGGCGGCGATGCTGATGAGAATGCACAGATCTTGCACAACATCTTTAATAACAGAGCAACAGATGCTCAGCGTGACATAGTAATGATCAACGCTGCTAATGCATTCATCGTAGATGGCAAAGCACGTGATATTCAAGATGGTCTGGAGATAGCTAAAGAGGCACTGTTAGGCGGTAAGGCCAAAACAAAACTTGAACAGATCATCCAAGTGAGCAAAAAACTGTGATTGAGTTAACGTGTTCGCTTGAACATCTGCAAGAGGTGAGTGAGGCAATTGCTGCATCATTGCCGGATGGCGGTGTTGTTATTTTGCAAGGTACACTGGCGGCAGGCAAGACAACGCTTACACAGGCTTTCGCGAAGCATCTTGGTTTGGATGAAGCTGTGACTTCGCCAACTTTTTCACTTCAACAGTGTTATGGTGAGACGCTTTTTCATTATGACATCTATAACCATGGACTTGACCATTTTCTCTCTTTGGGTATGCTAGAGGAGTTGGAAAAGAGTGGATATCATCTTATAGAGTGGGGTGATGAGTCACTTGCAAAGCTTTTAAAAAGTGCACATATACCGACGATCAATGTTAAAATAACGAAAACAGATGAGAATAGAAGAATCTATAGGATAGAAAATGCATAATTTAACGGCTACAGGCCTGGTTAAGACCATCAAAGGAACTGAGATCGTGCGAGGGATGTCGCTTGAGGTGAATTCGGGAGAGGTTGTTGGACTTCTTGGCCCCAATGGAGCAGGTAAAACAACCACTTTCTACATGATCTGTGGATTGGTTGAAATGACCGGCGGCGAAGTCTTTATGGATGGAGAAGATATCTCTCAAATGCCGTTGCACCAACGTGCTGTAAAAGGTATAGGCTACCTTCCTCAGGAAGCTTCGATCTTTAAAGATATGACAGTAGAAGAGAACTTGATGGTGGCTGCACAGGTCAACATAAAAGGTGAGAAAGCACAGTATGAGCGTATTGAAGAGCTGCTTGATATGTTCAATATCGAACCGATCCGCTACCGTAAAGGGATCTCTCTTTCAGGTGGAGAACGCCGTCGTGCCGAGATCGCCCGCGCGCTTATAAACTCACCGCGTTTTTTACTGCTCGATGAGCCTTTTGCCGGGGTTGATCCTTTGGCAGTCAATGATATCCAAGAGGTTATTCATCAATTAGTTCAATATGACATCGGTGTTTTGATCACCGACCACAATGTTCGTGAGACACTTGATGTATGTGACAGAGCCTATGTCAT
>JAUVKK010000289.1 GCA_030596305.1 Helicobacteraceae bacterium
GATAGGAATATAACTAATAGTGATATAAACCAGAGTGATTATGCTGATGGCAACAGCTCGTCAGGACTGCAGTATTATGTTGACAAAGCAGAGCTTTATTTTGAAAACAAAGAGAAGCGTGATGTCAACAAGACAAAAGCACCGTCACATGTTGATAAAGTCAATGCAATGCCAGGGATAGGAAAGCCGACAAAACGTTGATAGTCTTTTGAATCATCAATAGATAATCTAGATTCTAATTTCGTAGGAATAATGGACTAAATACTCTATGAGTATTTAAATTCTATTTGTTTAAACTGTCCGCAATGGAAAGGATTGTACAGTAGTCATCTACCTTAAGCGCACCACTTCCGATCAGAGCACCGTCAACATTCTCAAGTGCCAACAACTCTTCTGCATTGGCTGTTTTAACACTTCCGCCGTATAAGATCTTACACTCGATCTTTTGACGTAGTGCCGTATGGATCAGCTCCACCTCATCTGCACTTGGTGTCAGACCCGTACCGATAGCCCATACAGGCTCATAGGCGATAACAAGGTTTTTGTAATCAAGGTCGATACCCTCCAGCTGGTCGTCAAGATAACCTATCAATACCTCGCTGCCCTCTTCACGAACTTCCAAAGGCTCGCCTATACAGTAGACGATAGTAAAACCCTGCTCTTTAAAGTAGTCAAACTTCTGAACAAGAAGTTCTTGCGACTCGCCCAATATATGACGACGCTCAGAGTGACCGATAAGTATAGTCTTGATCCCAAACTCATCCAACTGCTCAAGCCCGATCTCACCTGTAAATGCACCGTTTTCGACAGCATACGCATTTTGTGCACCGACACTGATGGCACCATCAAAGCTGTCAAGTGCTGTCGCCGGAGGAAAGATCATCGCCTCTGAAGCGATATTGTTCTCAGCGATGTAGCTGGAGACAGCTCTGTAGTACTCTCTTGTCTGAGCACGTGTCTTATTGGTCTTGAAGTTAGCAGCGATCAGCACTAGTGCTCATTCTCTACGATAAGTGACTTGACACCTGGAAGTACCTTGCCCTCTAGGAGTTCAAGAGAAGCACCGCCACCTGTTGAGATAAAGGTTATCTCCTCATCCACACCCACACGTTGTACAAGATCAGCAGTATCACCGCCGCCTACAACTGTTGTTGCATACGAATCAGCTACAAAGTGAGCGATCTTGTTTGAACCACGTGCAAAACGGTCCATCTCATACACACCCATCGGGCCGTTCCAAAGCACTGTCTGAACATCAGAAAGGACTTCACGGTAAAGACGGACTGTCGCCGGTCCGATATCAAGACCCATCCAGCCAGCAGGGATCTCCTGTGCAGATGTAACCTTGCTGACAGAGTCTGCTGAGAAGGTCTGCGCGGCAACAACATCAACAGGCAGATAGAACTTAACACCTAGACGACGTGCCTCATCCATGACTTTTTGCGCTTCGTCAAGAAGGTCATCTTCTACAAGTGAGTTCCCGATGTCATAACCCATCTGTTTCAAAAAGGTAAAGGCCATACCCCCGCCAATAAGTACCTTGTCAACTCTCGGCAGAAGGTTGGTCAAGGCTTCGAGTTTGCCTGAGACTTTTGAGCCGCCAATGATCGCTGCAAATGGACGGGTAGGACGTTTCATCAAGTTACCAAAGAACCTGATCTCTTTTTG
>JAUVKK010000044.1 GCA_030596305.1 Helicobacteraceae bacterium
GATGTGAAACTTCTTAACGATAAGATTATTGAGTACACCGTGACTAAACCACTGCAAGAGTTGATCGCAAAAGGTACCTTGAATCCAGATGAGATCACTTACCTGTTGCCACACTACTCATCTGGCTACTTCCGTGACAAAGTCTACGAAGGGATGAAAGAGGCAAATTGCGACATCGCCCAAGAGAAGTGGTTTACCAACCTGCCTAGCAAGGGTAACACCGGTTCGGCTTCGATCTATATTATGCTTGAAGAGCTTTTTCACTCAGGTAAACTAAAAGCAGGCGATAAACTGCTCTGTTACATTCCCGAGAGTGGTCGTTTTTCAACAGCCTTTATGCAGTTAGAGGTGGTCTAGTTATGAAAGCACAAGAGGTTCCGCAGGATGACAGTAGTATCTACCGTGGTGAGAAACGTGCTGTCTATGCAACCAGTAAAGATGGTGAATATGGCGTAGTCGCATCAAGCGGGTGGGATGCTGAAGAAGAGGCGACACAGCAGGCGGTAGCAGAGTTGGAGCGGCTCTCAGATGAGGCATATGAAGCTTGTGAAGCAGGTGAAGCCTCTCCTTTGGAGTTTCATATGTACTCAAAGCGACTTGACCTTCTCTCTCTGTCGCAAGCGACAGGACTTTTCCAGTGGCGAATCAAACGTCACTTTAAACCTGCTGTCTTTGCTAAACTCTCTGACAAGATCTTAGAGCGTTATGCTGATGTGATGGGTATCACTACCCAAGCGTTAAAACAACTTCCGAAAAAAGAGTCTTGATTGTCTGTTCCATCTAAAGAATTTACACATAAACACGCTGGACATTGTGAAAGCGGTGTAATGTCAACGATGTTGTCTCATCACGGACTTATGATGAGTGAGCCGATGGCTTTTGGTCTCTCAAGTGCTCTGAACTTTGCTTATCTGCCTTTTGTCAAGCTGGCGGGTATGCCGTTGATCGCATACCGTTCAATCCCTAAGGCGATCATCAAAGGTTTGCAAAAGAATCTCGGTCTAAAGATGAAGATCGAGACCTTTTCTAATCAGCAAAAAGGACAGGACCGTCTGGATGCACTTTTAGAAGAGGGAAGGATCGTCGGTGCACAGACTTCTGTCTTCTGGCTGCCTTATCTGCCCGATGAGATGCGTTTTCACTTCAATGGTCACAACCTTCTTGTCTATGGCAAACAAGACGATGTTTATAAGATCAGTGATCCTGTTTTTGAACATGTGGTCGAGGCAAATGAACAGGAGTTTTTGAAAGCACGATTTGCCAAAGGCGTGATGGCACCAAAAGGGGCTATCTACTACCCGACATTTGTGCCACAGGCGATCGATTATGAGCGAGTCGTCCCTAAAGCGATTAAAACAGTAGCTAAACGGATGTTGAAGACACCCGTACCGATCGCCGGACTCAAAGGGATGCGGGCACTGGCCAAGACCATCCGTAAATTGGAGTCTAAAGATCGCCGTTATGCACGACTGTTTTTAGGGCATATTGTAAGAATGCAAGAGGAGATAGGTACAGGTGGTGCAGGTTTTCGTTATATCTATGCCTCTTTTTTGCAGGAGACAGGGAACATACTTTCAAATGAGACACTTTTGGAAGCATCAGTGATGATGACGGAAGTTGGCGACAGTTGGCGTGAGTTTGCTCTGTTGATCGCCAAGTCGATCCGTTCTAAAAAGAGTGAGACCGTCGATTTTGACGCCATTGCTAAAAAGCTGGAGTCCATCGCTGATGAAGAAGCGGTGATCTACAAGAAACTTCTAACGGCCTTTTAATGATCAAGATTACAAACCTTCTCAAACGCTATGATGAAAAGGTAGCGCTTGATCATCTGACATTGGAGATAAAAGCGGGGACGATCTTTGGGCTTTTGGGACCGAATGGTGCCGGTAAAACAACACTTATCTCCATTCTTAACGGTTTGACAAAGTACAATGAAGGTGAGGTCACTGTCTTCGATCTTCCTCTCAATGATAACTTGAATGCGATCCGTAAACGGTGTGCACTCGTTCCTCAGACCCTTGCCTTTTATGAGAATCTTACAGTAATTGAGAACCTCAATTTCTTTGGTGGTATTCAAAATATCCCGGCAGATACCCTCAAGAAAAATATAAAGTATGCTGTTGAGACCAATCGTTTGGGCTCTATGCTCAACCAAAAAGCTTCAACACTCTCAGGTGGACAGAAACGCCGTCTTAATATCGCTATTGGCCTCTTAAATAATCCGGACATTCTCTTTTTTGATGAACCGACAGTGGGGATCGATCCTGAGTCGCGTAATGAGATCTTAGAGACCATTATGTCGTTTAAAAAAGATAATAAAACGGTTGTCTACACTTCGCACTATATGCCGGAGATCGAGAAGATCTGTGATGAGGTTGCGATCATCAATGCAGGGAAGATCATTAAGCAGGGTACGTTAGAGAGTATGCTGACTAACGAGAGTGCAGAGCAGCTCATTATAGAGGTTTATGAGACATCAATGGAGAAGCTGAAAGCGTCTTGTACAAAGATGGAGAGACTTACTGTCATAGATGAGACTTCTCTGCTTTTGGAAGGTAAAGAAAGCAACACCGTCTCCGAAGCGTTAGCTCTTTTAGAAGCAGAGAACATTGCTGTGAAAAACATTCGTTACGGTACAACAACCTTGGAGTCACTGTTTATAAGTTTGACATCGAAAGGACGCGCTGATGTTTAAAGCGATGTTGATCAAAGAGTTCCTTCTAGTCTCTCGTGATAAGCATGCATTAGCAGCACTCTTTGTCATGCCGGCAGTCTTTATTTTGATCATGTCTCTAGCACTCAAAGATGTCTTTAATGAAGATAAGGCACTGATAGAGTACGCGGTGATTGACAAAGACCACTCTTTGGAAAGTTACTCGCTTCTCTCTAAGTTTCGTGCTAATAAGATGATGACAGAGCACAATGTAAGTGATGATTTTGGAAAGCCGAAAGAGGAGGGCGTTCAGTTTATTGTGGTGATCCCTGAAGGCTTTAAGTCACAGTTCTCCCAAAATGAGGCCAACAACTCAGCACTTCAGATCGAAGTGGCATCTGATATCGGACAAAGCCATCTGATGCTTTTTAAAACACAGGTACTCAGCAGTGTAATGCAGGTTCGGCTTGATGCTATCAACTTAGCAGCAGAGATGCAGAGCAGCATGCGAGGCGAAAAGTCTGAGGCTAAAAAGATAGAGTTTGATGAAAAAAGCATGATGAAGATCCACTACGCGGCGCTTGAAGAAGATGAAAAACCGACATCAACACAGCAGAGTGTGCCCTCATGGATCGTCTTTGGTCTCTTCTTTGTCATCATCCCGATGTCAACGATCTTTATCAGCGAGCGCAAACAGAACACCTTGATGCGTCTAAGTACCATGAATGTCTCGCTACCGATACTTTTTGGCGGAAAGATCATTCCTTACATGTTGATCAACCAGCTTCAGGTCTGGGTGATGATAGCAGTGGGGATGTTTGTTGTCCCTCTTTTTGGTGCGGCAGCATTGACTATAGGTGGTGATATCAGTGCCTTGATCGCTGTTTCATTGGCACTTAGCCTCTCTGCTATCGGGCTTTCAATCTTGATTGCGGTAACGGTGGACAGTGTAGAACAGGCCACGACAATAGGCGGGATCATCAACATTTTGTTAGGTGCTATCGGTGGGGTAATGGTACCTAAGTTCGTTATGCCGGAGTTTATGCGTGACTTTGCCAATGTCTCGCCGATGTCTTGGGGACTTGAAGGCTTCCTGGACGTCTTTTTACGACGTGGAACACTGGATGATGTGATGTATGAAGTGGTTGGATTAGTGCTGTTTGGTCTGGTCTCACTCATCATCGCGGCAGGAATATTTAACTATAAAATAAGGAGAGTGGCATGATAGGTTCACAAGATGATGCACTGAAATTACGCCTTAAGGCGATGATCATAGAAGAGTGTGAAAAAGAGGATATCAACCCAGAAGAGCTTGCGGATGATGTCGAGCTTTTTTCAGATGCAAGCGGCTTGGAGTTGGACTCTCTTGATGCACTTCAGATCTCAATGGGCCTTCAGACCCAGTTTAAGATCCGTCTGGGCGACTCTAAAGATTTTCGCCGTGTTGTAACGACGATCAATAATCTTGCCGATTACGTTCAGCCTGAATAGAAGTAGAAAGGTCTAAATGATCACAATACTCGGCGGTGAGATACTTAGTGCTTTAGGTAAGAAAGAAGAGCGCCTGCAGCATCTCTCAGATACGACATACCGTGTCGACACAAAGAAGATGACTACAGTCTTGGATGAAGAGCTCTCCTTCTCTTATTACAGCATTGATGATGAAGAGAGAAACAGTGCACTCTCTATTCCCCTTCGTTACTTAGAAGAGGTTGTTCAAAAAGCAATAGACAAACTCTCTTTGAGCTCTGATGACTTGAGTCGATGCGGTCTGTTTGTCGGTAGTGCTTCCAATGACCTCTCGTTGAGTCTTCCTTTAGGTCAAAACTATGATAATTCTCAAGTAGAAAATATAGCTTGTGAACGGATCGGTAATGGCTTTTACGCAGATCATCTGACAAAACATTTTGGATTGAATGAATTTTCGTTGACCTACAATACTGCTTGTACTTCAAGTGCCAATGCAGTCATTGATGCGGGCTCAATGCTTGAAAGTGGTGTTATTGATTATGCTTTGGTTGTCGGTTTTGAGATGTTTGCACCGATCTCTTTTGAAGGGTTTGTTGCGATGCAACTGCTCTCACCTGAAAAAATAGCACCATTTGATAGAGACAGACAAGGTATCGTCCTGGGAGAAGCAGTAAGCGCACTGTTTTTGAGTCGTGATGATGCAGCCTCTTCCTCTTGGCATTTTCTCAGTGGTGATAGCCGTTGTGAGACAGAGAGTGTGACGGGTGCTAACCCCGATGGCAGCGGTATAAGTGCCGTGATCGGTGCTGCACTCACCAAGGCGGATGTCAAAGCATCTGATATAAGTGCAGTCAAAGCCCATGGTACGGCGAGTGCTCTTAATGATATGGCAGAGATCAATGGGATGAAGCAGGTCTTTGACAGTGCACCTGATTTTTTCTCATTGAAACCCTATATTGGCCATACATTAGGAAGTTGTGGTACGAGTGAACTGCTATTGATGTTAGAGTGTGTGGATGCCGGTTTTGTACCAGGAACACCTAACTTTATTAACCGTGATGAGGCATTGGACTGGACACCGTTACAAGTACAAAAGTCTTGTGCAACTGGTATCTTTATGCTTAATTATTTTGGCTTCGGTGGTAACAATACCTCGCTTGTAATCGAGAAGGTCGAGACATGATCTATATCCGTAAAATAGGCTCTGTTAACGCACAAGAGGGTGAAGAGCTTGATGTCAAAGCAGCATGGAAAGCAGTCTCTCCGAAGATGATAAGACGTACGGATCGATTTATTCAGTTGTCTTTACTGGGTGCCTATGAGGCGATCGGTGACAGTGCCCTTGACAAAAATACAGCACTCTACATGGCGTCAGGTCAGGGTAATCTGGCCGTTTTTAAACGTCTTAGAGATCAGCGTTATATCAATAAGCAGCCCCCTAAACCGGTTGATTTTATCAACTCCCTCAGTAACACAGCCGGCTTTTATGTGGCGCAGTTTTTTGATCTCTATGGTAAAAACCTGAATGTCTCACGCCAAGGTCTGGTTGTGGAAAATACACTGCTATTGGCACAGGTCGACCTGGAACTTGGCAAAGAGGAGCAGATCCTGCTTGGTGGGGTTGATGAGCTGCAAGAGCCGGTCTCTTTTACCAAAAGAACACTTGGTGTCAGTGACGAAACTCTGTTGGGAGAGGGCAGTAATTGGATGCTTCTCAGTGCTCAAGAGCAGGGTTCTTTAGCTTCGGTTGATGTCATAAAAAAGCAGATGAACATCACGGGTGTAAAAGAGTATCTGCAAGGTGTTAATAGCGCTAGTAAATTGGCATTTGGACAGCGCTGTTCTAAAGAGGTGATCGATGAGATTCTTGATGGTGATGCGATAGAGAGATCTCTCTATCACGTGCCATGTGGTTTCTATGAGACAGCGGCACTTTATACATTGAATAGATTTATAAAAGAGGGTGAAGGGGAGCTGCTTTTTATAGACAATTTTGGCGACAGCTTCAGATTGATAAAAGTTAATCTCTTATAATTAAGACCTCTGAATGAACCTGGCGTTCTTAATAGTTTTACTTCATTTTTAGCCCTCCTGTGCTATCTTACAAAAAAGTTGAGACCTCTGAGTAGACCTGATATTCTCAGAGGTATTTTAAAAGGTAAGATTGTTGAAAATATTTTTTTGAGTCCTAGCCATAGCTAAGATGATGAAAATTTTTCGGCAGGGTTACTTTTTAAAATGCCTCCTTTCGGGCACTAAGAGAAACATACTACTACTTCGTTGAAACCATTTAAAGCTACTTGTAGCGTCTGTATAGTTTCGCCTTGAATTAGTATGCTTCTCTTAGTGCTGAGAACATCAGGTCTACTCAGAGGTCTCAAAATAGGGGATTTTTAATGCAAAAAAATCGTGTTTTTGTTAATGCATACGAATCACTCAGTTGTGCTGGTAATACAGCCGAATTGATGAAAGCGATTTACGCTAAAAAGAGTGGTATTACTATTGATACCAGCTACATGTCTGAGCACCAGGCAGGTTTAGGCTCTTTTGCCCCAAATGAGTTTTTTAGTTCACTTAATAGAGTGACACAAGAGGTCCTTGAAAAAAGCAACTTGGACAACTTCAATAACACACTTCTGATCGTCGGTTCATCTGTTGGCGGTATCGGTAAAAGTGAGCAGATCTTTTTCAAAGAGAAAAGCTACAAAAATATCAACCCTAAAGAGCATGCCATCTCTGTGATCTCTGATGCTCTCAACAGTGAGTTTGATTTCAAAGATAGCCGTTCCATCTCTACGGCATGTACCTCAAGTGCTAATGCGATGATGCTGGCGCAGCGTCTTATTAATCTGGGTGCTTATGAGAATGTACTGGTTGTCGGTGCTGATGCACTTTGTTACACAACTGTCTGCGGTTTTCAGGCGCTTGGTGTTCTCTCAACACAACAATGCACCCCATTCGAGCAAGACCGCGAGGGGATGAATGTTGCTGAGGGTATTGCTGCTTTATTGGTACAAAATGTCCAGACAAAAGATAGTATTGAACTCTGCGGCAGTGCCGGAAGTTCAGACGCCTTTCATATGACCAATCCTGATCCGGAAGCAGGCGGTGCTAT